>NZ_JBBIRC010000001.1:0-58002 GCF_037442045.1 Ferroplasma sp.
TGCAGGTGCCGGGATTTGAACCCGAGTCGAAAGCTTGGAAGGCTTCCGTGCTACCAGGCTACACCACACCTGCTCAATTCCTGATTACAAATGCATTTATTTATTTTTCTATTTTTGCTTTATAATTTAGAATGATTATATTTATAATTAATATTCCCCTATAAATTTTATTTCCTTATGTGTTGTAACTCTTGAAGTTTCATTAATGTAAAGGTTATATACTGAATTAACAGGTGGAATGTTGGTAAGATTAAAGTATACGTATCCAGGTAAACTGGTATAATTATATTTTATAGGTGCACCATTTTCAGATATAGTGATATTTGTAATTTTGTATTTATAGTCTGTTAAATACCGTAATTCATAAGGACCGTGGGTTGATACAAGCTCGTATTCTTTATTGGTCTCATTTAATTTCTCCCAGTTGCCGTCGTGTAAGTATTCAAGATCTATTACTTCAGGTCCGGCAGCGACATGAAGCGGTGGGTTTAATGCTATTATCCAGAATACAAACCATGTAACTATAAGTTCAAGGTAAACTAACATTTTATGGGATATCCTCTTTGGCATTACTATTTTGAATAGTTTAACCAGATTTTTTAAGAAGTATATTACTGCTATAATCAAAATTATTGCAAGATACCAGTAACCATAGATTTCTAATTCCCCGGATAAAAGACCGACCAATGCGCCAGTTATGAATATAAGTATTATAGCTTTAGCTCTTTCACGTTCATACAATAAATATTCTCGTTTATCGAACTTTGGTTCCTCGAATAACGGTTCGTCATTTTTCTTAGGATTCACCATGGCTTTACCTGTTATCCGTTAATGAAAACAACATATTTATTGGTTTCGCATTTCTTATTATTCCAGAAGCAATAAGAACACCAGAAGCACCCAAATCCATGGATATGTCTATATCTTTCCTTGTTTTGACTCCAGCACCAACAAGAAATTTTGTTTTTCCACTGCACAGTTTGGATGCCTGTTCTATTATTTCAGGTTTAGATGTGGATACAGATACATTGCCGCCAATAAGTTCCGGTGGCTCGTATGCTATATATGATGGCTCCAGTATTGAATATTTTTTTACTTCATCAAGGTTTTCAACGCATAGAACTATTTCAAAATCAAGCGCTTTTGATTTTTTAACGGTTTCTTCTATAACTGAACTTTGTATCCTTCTTTCTGAATGATTCAATAGTGAACCATGTATTCCAATGTCCTTTAATGATTCTATGGAAATTGACCCGGTAAATGCACCATAACTGTTAGAATCCACATGCTGTGAAAATATTTTCAGGGAAGGGAATGTTTTTTGAAGCCTGAGATCAGTTGCAGCGATGCAGTAATAAAGACCTTTCTGATTATTTATGGTGCCAAACTCTGATAAAAGCTTTTCAGAATTATATCCGATAGCATTATTATAATGCTTAAAATTTATAAATATTTCTGGTTCCATAATTCAATAATACATAGATGCATATAATATTTTAATAATTTTAATTTTATAGGCATTCTTCTTTTAGTATTAAATTTAATGAGCCCTCCATGCAGCAACCGTTGCTTTTTTAATATTTAACAAAAATTTCATTTTTCAATATTATTATAAATACATATATAATAATCAGTAATGCTTATATAATATGTATTGATGTGGAAAATATGATAACAACAATAAGCAATGAGATAATACCCGATAAATGGTATAATGTAGTTCCGGACCTTCCAGAACCGCTTGCACCGCCAAGAGATTCAAAAAGTGATGTTTCATCCATAAATTTGCTTAATAAAATATTGCCAAAGGAGGTTTTAAAACAGGAATTTACATTTAGAAGATATGAAAAAATACCTGATGAGGTTATGGAGCAATATGAGCAGATTGGTAGGCCAACTCCACTGGTAAGAGCAAAAAACCTTGAAAAGGCACTGGATTATCATGGCAAAATATACTATAAATATGAAGGCGCAACAGTTACAGGTTCACATAAAATAAATACTGCTATACCACAGGCCTATTATGCCATGAAAGAGGGGGTCAATGGAGTTACAACAGAAACTGGAGCAGGGCAATGGGGATCTGCCACTGCACTTGCAGCATCATTGTACGGGCTTCCAGCTCAGATCTTCATGGTAAAAATCAGTTTTGAACAGAAACCTTTGAGAAAAACAGTAATGAACCTGTACAATGGAAATGTAGTTGCCAGCCCTTCAACATTAACAGCTTATGGAAGAAAGATATTAAAAGAAAACCCTGATACGCCGGGAACTTTAGGGATTGGAATCAGTGAAGCAGTAGAATATGCTCTTGACCATGATTACAGATATATGGTGGCCAGCGTAATGAATGTTGCACTTACACACCAGAGCGTAATAGGGCAGGAAACAAAAAAACAGCTTGAAATTCTTGGTGAACATGCTGATGTATTGATAGGATGTGTTGGCGGAGGAAGCAACTTCGGGGGTTTTGCATTTCCATTTATTCCTGATGGAGATGATACAGAAATTATAGCCACAACAGCACAGGAAGTTCCAAAATTTTCAAAGGGCGATTACAAATACGATTTAATGGACTCTGCTGGAATACTTCCTGAAGTCAGAATGTATTCTCTTGGTGCTGATTTTGTCCCACCGACGATTTATGCAGGAGGCTTAAGGTACCATGGTGCGTCTCCATCATTATCCCTTCTCATCAGCAAAGGCAGAATAAAAAGCGATGAAGTTACCGAAACCCAGGTAAAAGAAGCACTGAAATTGTTTGCCAATACACAGGGAATTATAGCTGCTCCTGAATCGGGACATGCAATTGCAACCATGATCAGTTATGTAAAGGCACATAAAAATGAGAAAAAAACCATAGTTGTGAATGTCAGTGGGCATGGTTATCTTGACCTTTCAATATTTGGGGAAAAGAAATGAAAAATCTAATACCGTATTTTACTCTTGGCTTTCCAGATAACGAGAAATTAACCCGCTTTCTTGACATAATTCCAGTAGACAAAATAAATTATATAGAGTTTGGATTTCCATCAAATGATCCGAGATACGATGGGCCAGTAATAAGAAAAACGCACATGGTCGGAAATAAAAATTTTTCTGATGAAGTTTATAAAAAATATTTTGAATATTTTCATAAAAACAATATAAAAATGTATTCTTTATCCTATTATTCAGATATAAAAGATCATTTTGATGAATTTATTGATTACCTGCAGAAAAGAAATTTTTCTGGCATAATAATTCCTGACCTTATCATAGATTATTTCAGTGAAGGAAAAGAAATAATCAATAAATTAACAGATCGAGGTTTTGAGTACATACCATTCTTCTCGCCATCTACGCCTGATTCTATAATAAAAGACATATCTTCTATTACATATTCCTGGATTTACTATGGCCTGCAGCCATCCACTGGTATAGATATACCATATGAACTGGACTACACCACTGAGAGAATAAATGATCTCCTTCCAGGGAGAGAAATAACCTATGGTTTTGGGATTAAAACCGATAATGATATTAAAGAGCTTATGAAAAATGGAGGATCGGGCGTTGCTATTGGAACATATCTTGAAAAAATGATCGAGGCAAACGATGAATCGGGATTTTTAGAGTATATAAATAAAATGAGGGGTGTTCTTGATGAATGATATGAATTATACTGCCGTAAAAAGGGATGTTATAAATGCAAGAAATACCATGTATGAACTGATTGATAAGCCAGATTCAGATAAAATTGAATTCCTTACAGAGCTCCATAATAGAGGAGAATCGCCGCAGGAAATTGCTGGATTTGCAATGGCGTTACGGGAAATGTCTAAAATAAATTTAAAGTTGCATGGATTAACAGATATTGTGGGCACCGGCGGGGATGGAAAAAATACTGTAAATGTAAGCACCGGAGCCAGCATACTTCTGGCATCAATGGGAATAAAAACCGCAAAGCACGGAAATTTCGGTATTACCGGACATCATGGCAGCGCAGATTTCATGAAATATATGGATTATAATTTTAAAATGAGTGAAAATGAAATACTTGAAAATATTAAAAGGAAAAGGTATGTTTATATTCTGGCCCCAGAATATAACAGCAGTTTTGCAAAATTTTTATCGGCGCGGAAACAAATAAATTTCAGAACTGTTTTTAATATACTTGGTCCATTGACAAATCCTTTGAATCCTGATAATGTTGTACTTGGAACGTACAGTGAAGACCTTGCAAATCTATATGCACAGGTTATAATGGAAGAGGGAAAGAAAGGTTTTGTTGTTCATGGTTCAGATGGCATGGATGAAATATCGCTTTCCAGTAAAAGTATATTATACAGTGTTGATAAAAAAATTGAAAAGAATATAGTGGATCCTGAAAAAATTACAGGGGGCATTGTAGAAATTGAGAGAATTTCCACAGAAGATTCTGTTAAAAGTTTTGAATTGCTGCTTTCGGGTTTGTCAGGCAAAAACAGTTATATAAAGAAATTTATTGCGATTAATGCAGCTCCTGCTGTGATTTTAAATGGGATGGCGAACAGTATTGAGGAGGCATATGATCTTTCCATTAACTATATTGAAAACGGAAAGGCCATTGCAAAATTAAGGGAGGTGTGCCAATGAAAGTGAAAATATGTGGCATTACAAATATTGAGGATGCTGACTACGCTATTAAGCTGGGTGCTGATTTTATAGGAGTAATCCTTGATCCTAAGGTGATAAGGCATGGGAATCAGAAACTTATAAAAGAAATAAAAATGAAACATCCTGATACTCTGGTCACAGGTGTATATACATCTATGCCCGAACACAGAGGCTACGAGGATTATATGCAGCTCCATTTCAACCATTCCATTGAAGATGTTTATTTTGCGAAAAAAACATTTCAAAAAAATATTATCTCTGTTATAGATTTTCATGAAAGCTATATAACTGACAAAATAAAATTGTATTTAAATTCAGGTTCCGATTACGTTCTTTTAGAAGATCGAACAGGCATTACCAATAGAAAAAATGAATTGATAAATATTTCTATGGAAAAGGTTGGAATAGCTGGAAAAATAGACAGCAATAATGTATTAAATCTTATGGAAACGGATCCTGACCTTATAGATGTGAGCAGTTCGCTGGAAGAATACCCGGGAAAAAAATCTTTTAAAAAAATGGATGAATTTTTCAGTAAAATTGGTGAGAAACGTGTTATTAGACAAAATTAAAGATCTAAAAAATAAAAACTTCGCTTATTTTTGCAAATTTGATGATACCAGAGTAAATGGAATAGAAAAACTGTATGTTTCCGATCAGGAACCGGTGAATGTATACAGCAATGCTATTGACCATATGAATAATGAATTTAACAGAAAGCTTGAAGATGGAATAACTATTCCTTTAATAGTGCCATATGATTTTATCGATGATATTTATCTGGATATAAAAATAAAGAGATCGTCATGGCCAGAGCTCTCTTATATAATACCGAATGAGGAATTTAATGGGAAGTATACAAGGAAGAAAAGCCATTCAACCGTTTTAAATAATGGTATTAAAGATAATGCGCTGGAAGCAAAAATAAGTGATGCAGTTGAACGAATTAAAAAGGGCGATTTACTTCAAATAGTACTGTCAAAAAGATTTAACCTTGAAAAATATGATACTTTATCTGCAGTGAAAAGGTTTCTAATAAGCGATAAATCACTTTATGTTTATTATTATAAGTTCGGTGACCTGGAAATAGCAGGGAGTTCACCGGAAAACCTTTTATCCATAGAAAATGGCATAATTACCATATATCCAGTTGCAGGAACAAGAAAAAGGGGTTCTTCTGAAATTGAGGATGCATTTCTTGAAAATGATTTAAAAAATGATGAAAAAGAACTTCTGGAACACAGAATGCTTGTGGACCTCGCAAGAAATGATATCGGCAGGATCTGCATCCCCGGATCTGTCAGTGTTAAAAATTCCATGGAGATACGGAAATTTGCCAGTGTAATGCATATAGTCAGCACCGTTTCAGGTGAACTCAAGGATTACATGCCAGGTGATGTTTTAAAATCAGTATTTCCGGCTGGAACAGTAAGCGGTGCACCAAAGAAAAAGGCAATAGCATTGATAAATGAATATGAAAGCTCACCAAGAGGAGCTTATGCAGGTGCACTTGGAGTAGTAAGCGAGGGAAGAATGGATTTTGCACTGCTCATACGAAGTTTATTCAAAACATCTGAGGAAAATTATACACAGGCTGGAGCAGGAATAGTAAAGGATTCAGTTCCATCAAATGAAATTCAGGAAATTTATTCAAAAATTTTAACAGCAACAGGTGATTTATATGAAAAGGATATTAATAATTGATAATTTCGATTCATTTGTTTACAATATATACCAGTATATTGCTTCATCTGAAGTACATGTAGATGTAAAAGCAAATAATGATCTGAATAATGCTGAAGGCTATGATGGGTATATAATATCACCTGGGCCTGGAAATCCAGAAAGGCAGGAAGATCGTGGGAATTTATATGAATTTATAGATAGAAACAGATCGGCAAAATTCCTTGGAGTATGTTTTGGAAATCAGATCCTTGGCTATTATCTTGGTTCAAGCATAGTACTGTCAAAAAGGCTGATGCACGGCCAGCCAGATATTATAGTTCATGGTGATTCTCCTCTATACAGAAATGTGCCTGAGAAGTTTACTGCAATAAGATACCATTCTCTTGTTCTTAATGGAACAAAAAATATTGTAGTTGATGCCTACTCACAGAATGATAAAGAGATTATGGGATTCCATTCGAAGGATGGAAATTTATTTGGTGTACAGTACCATCCTGAAAGCTATTATTCAGAATATGGCAAAATTATCTTTAAAAATTTTATTGATGCCCTATGATAGTTAACGAAATATACAAAAATAATGATAAAAGAGAAATTCTCAAATCTAATATGAGAGAGAGGGAAATAATAAGCTTAAAGGAAGCCCTTGCAAAAAATAAAAATGGCCCGGGAATAATAGGGGAGTATAAAAGAAAATCTCCATCAGGATTCAGAAATAAATCTAACACTGATATAGTTAAATACTTTGATGCTATAAAGGAAATCATCGCTGGAATCAGTATTTTAACGGAGCCTCAATACTTTGGTGGAAACCCGTTAGATGCCATTGCCGTGCAATGCTATAACAAACCAATCCTCATTAAGGATTTCATTTCCAGTAATGAAATGATCGATTCATCCTATATGGCTGGAGGTGATGCATATCTACTCATATGCGATTTCCTTGATTACGATAAAATTAAAAACATGGTACAATATGGCAAAAAACTTGGAATGGAAGCTCTGGTTGAAGTACATGATAAGAATAGCATTAAAAATATATTTCCAGATGAAAATGTGATCCTGGGATATAACAGAAGAAACCTGAAAACACTTAAAATGGATGATAACTCTCTGGAACTGTATGACAGGCTCAAATCATATGGATTGCCTCTGGTACTTGAAAGTGGAATAACATCAGAAAATATAGGCAGGCTTCACATAGAAAAATATCAGGGCCTGCTTATCGGTTCCTCCCTGCTGTCTGGCGATATAATAAGGTGGTAAAATGAGGGATATTAAAATAAATGATGAGATTACTCTTGGAGATAATAAATTCCTGATGATTGCGGGGCCCTGCTCTGTGGAAAGTGAGGAACAGATCATCAGCGTTGCCATGGATTTAAGAAAAATTGGTGTTAACGTTCTCAGAGGTGGTGCATTCAAGCCAAGAACATGCCCGGATTCATTCCAGGGTCTTGGAGAAGAGGGATTAAAATTACTTTCAAAAGCAAAGGAAGTTACTGGTATGGCAATTATTACTGAGGTTATGGATGGTGATGAGCTCCCACTTGTAGAAAAATATGCAGATATTATTCAAATTGGTTCGAGGAATTCACAGAATTTTTCCCTTCTAAAGAAAATAAGCAAACAAAATAAGCCCATGCTTTTAAAAAGAGGATTTGGAAATACAGTGGATGAATTGATAGGGGCAGCAAAATATTTATCAATGAACGGGAATAAAAATGTTATATTCTCCGAAAGGGGGATAAGGACGTTTGAACATTCAACAAGATTCACACTGGATATTTCAGCTATTCCGGTGCTACACGAAAGAACAGATTATCCTGTTATAATAGACCCGAGCCATGCGGCTGGATTAAATAGATACGTAGAGCCACTTGCACTTGGCGGGACTGCGTCCGGCGCTGATGGTCTGATAATAGAAGTGCACCCGGACCCGCCCAGTGCACTCAGCGATTCCGCACAGCAACTTACAGTTCCACAATTTAAGGATCTTTATTTAAAAGTACAAAAAATCAACAATATTTTTGGGAAAACTATGGTTTAGGTTATAATTATAAATTATCCTTTCATTACTGCAACAGGAATGAGTTTTGCAACTGGCTTTGCTATTTTAGCGCCATATACAACTTTTATTACTTCATCAATATCTTTGTAGCTCTCAGGTGATTCCTCTATTATTGCTTTTTTTGTTGCGGCACGGAGGTATATGCCCTGTGATTTCAATTCCATTTCAACTCCTTCTGATGTGAATTGCTCATTTGCCCTTTTTCTGCTTAAAACCCTCCCTGCGCCGTGGCATGAGCTGGAAAAGGTTATTTCTTCATTGCCTGGCAAACCCACCATAACATATGATGGCCCTCCCATATTTCCAGGTATTATAACTGGATGCCCGGTCACATTGAAATAGCCTTCTAGGGCATGGGCAGGCATGGCCCTTGTAGCCCCTTTCCTGTGAACCATTAACTTTTTTTTATTGCCATTTACATTATGAGTTTCCACCTTTGCCATATTGTGTGCCAGGCTGTATACGGTTTCTATCCCCATGTTTTCGAATTCTGAGCCAAAGATTTTCTCAAAGGACTTTCTGATTTTATACGTAATAATCTGCCTGTTTACAAAGCCAAAATTTGCTGCCGCATTCATTGCATTTATATAATCTTCCCCGATTTTACTATGTATATATGCCGATATTAGTTGTTTATCATCTTCATTTTTTACGCTATCGCTATCTTCATTCAGGCGCATAAGATAATCAGTAGCCACCTGATGCCCCAACCCTCTTGAACCGGTATGCACCATTACTGCAAGTTTTTTGCTGCTCATTCCAAATTTCTCTGCTGTACTTTGATCCATTAATGCATCTACTCTATCTATTTCCAGGAAATGGTTTCCAGCACCAAGTGTACCAAGCTCATTTTTACCCCTTCTGGCAGCCTTTTCACTTACATTAGATATATTTGAAGGCATTTTTCCATTTTCCTCTGTTCTTTCCAGATCTTTTTTGGTTGCAAAACCCTTATTATATGCCCATTCAATGCCTGATGCCATTATTTCGTTTTCATCATCTTCATTAATCCTGAAACTGGATTTATTGTCTATTCCGGCAGGTACATTTTTATATATTTCATCAAGCAGCAATTTTATTTTGCCTTTTGCTTCAGAATAATCAATATCAGTCATTATAAGTGATACACCACAGTTTATATCATACCCAACACCGCCTGGAGAAATTATTCCAGTGTCATAATCAAATGCAGCCACACCTCCTATTGGAAATCCATAGCCAAGATGAATATCTGGCATTGCCATGGAGCTTTTAACTATACCAGGCAAAGATGCAACATGCATTACCTGTTTTACTGGTTCATCATCTGTAAAATTTGAAAGAAGTTTATCATTGATATAAATTGTTCCTGGAACTTTCATATTCCCGGTAACTGGAATTTCATACTGATATTCGCTGATTTTCTTAATTGGCAACATTTGTTCTAAATTGCATGGTTGGACATAACTGTTTTCCTGAGAATTTAAATGCAAATAAGAAAAATTAATAAAATAGTTAAGTAATTAGGGCTAAATGGCAAAAATTTTTAACATTAAAAACTTTGACGAAAGAAAACAGTTCGAGATAAAACTTCAGATTGCACTGCTTAACAACACATTAAAAATTAAAGCCAATTCTAAAAACCCCGAAAAATATGATGAATATATTCAGGAACGCATTGAAAAAATGCGTGAAATTCTTGATACCACTGCAAAATTCAAAGTAATGGATGGGGATAAAACTCTGTATAGTTCAGAAGTTATAGGAGAACTCTGAATAAATCAATTTAAAAAATAATATATAAGTCCTTGTTATTTGTTATCATGAATAATTACTCAATTTTTAAAGAAATCATGGAAAACATAGAAACTCTTGACCGCCACATGACCATAATTAAAACTCTGCTAAGGGAACAGCCGCTTGGAATAATTAAAATGTCACAGCAGACAGGGATTCCGGAACATAAAATTAGATACTCTTTGCGTATTCTTGAACATACTGGAATTATAGAAGCTTCCCGTGAAGGTGCCATTCTTACATCTGATTTCATTGCAAATAAGGATCAGATACTGCAGGCTGCAAGGGAGAGCTCTGCCAGAATTGAGAGAATATATAAAGAATTGAAGGATATTCTGGAGTCGCCATGATGTTAAGGAGAAAAAAGCCGGCAGAAGATTATTACGTGAGAAGAGCTGTTCCAGCAGATGCCAGGGGAATAATAGAGTGTATGCAAAGCGTTATGGATGAAAAAATATATCTTGTCAGTGAATATTATTTGCTTACTGAAAGAGGGGAGCAGGAAAGGCTAAAAAATCGTGATGACCTTACCCTTATTTGCGAAGTGAGTGAAAGAATAGTTGGAGTGACAACAATACAGAGAGGTATGTACAAAAAAAACAGGCATACTGCATCCCTTGGAATTGCAATAAAAAAAGAATATCGCCATATGAATATGGGAAGCAGGATGATTAAAGAGGCGATTTCCTGGTCAAAACAACAGGGTATCGAGAAAATTAATCTGGAAGTGTTTTCCAGCAATACCAATGCAATAAAGGCTTACAGGAATATTGGCTTTCAGTATGAGGGTGTAAGAAAAAATCAGTTTCTTATTGGAGATAAATATGCTGATGATGTATTAATGACATATTTTACTTCAGAGTGGAATGAAGAATAACGTCTGACATAAAGCTTTAAATTCATTCTATTTATTAGCAATTAACATGCGCATGCTGAAAATCCGTAATATACTGTTCAGGGAGCTCCTTATATTCGTAGGTTTTACTGTGCTTTTATTCGTTTTATATAAATTTGTTCCAGAATCAATAATAAGAAATGATTTTCCAGGAACCAGCATAAATGTTCTTGGGCTGCATAGAAATTATTTTTTCCAGTATTTTTATTTCCTGTATGCTCTGGTTACAGGACGTGTAGGCTATGTACATAGCCTGATTTACTCTGGTTCGGTAACAGGAGCTATATCATTGTTATTTCCTGAAACAGTTGTTTTTTTGATTCTTACTTTTGCCATATCATATGAAGCCTCGTATATGATAGGATTCCATACAGGTACTGCATTCAAAACTGTGAAAAAATTGAGCATGAATATATTTCCACTTTTATTTTTATATCTTGGGGCTGGCCTTACTCTCCTTACCGTTTTTTCAGGATTGCTTGGCTGGTTCCCTTTCAGTGGCGTACTATCCAGCAGTTCTCTAGCTGAAAGCTGGATTTCCTATACGGGCAGGGATTTGTTTATCAGCTCACCAACAGATATAATAATAATTGATGGCATCATTCATAATTCCCCTGGAATACTCATTGATTATTTCAAACATATAGCTCTTCCTTTCCTGGCACTTTTCATACCAACCACAATATACCTGAGCGTATACATAAGCCATGAAACTTCTATTGAATATAATAAAAACTATATCAGATCCGGCATAACAAGAGATGCGTTCAGGGATAACTACACGGCATACATAAAAAGAGGGATAAAACCACGAATTCTGGAGGAGATAAAACCTGTATTTCTTATATTCATGGGTGGCATGGTCCTTGTTAGCTTTATATTTTCATATATGAATCTGGGCGAATTTACTGTATATTCATTCCTGAATTATGATTTTGGCTTTATGGGGGGAGTCTACAGCCTATTTATGCTCGCGCTTATAATAATAGTGTTTGATGCCATTGTGGATATAATCAATGTGGGGGCAAAAAATGAAAATTAACACAGGGCGCATGCTTGCAGTAATCAGTTCTGTAATTATTGCACTTTATCTGCTTGCATTCATTCTTGATCTTGTTGACCCGGGATATCTTGGTGTTCGCAGTCTGAGCAACCTGCTGATTTTCAGGAAAGGGCCTTCAATAATTCCGGCACCGCCTGTGCTTTCAAATGGCTGGAATGACTATATGGGCACTACATACTATGGCATATTGCTGTTTCCTGCCCTGCTTGGTTCACTGAAATTTGACTTCACAGTTATGTTTGTGTCACTTGCTATTTCGGCTTCAGTAGGAATTCTTATCGGCGGGTCTGCTGCAATTATTGGAAGAGGTTACAAAAAAATTATAGTTTATATTATGAAAATATTTTCCAGTGCGCCATATATACTTATCATGCTTCTTATTCTTTACATAGTAAGGCCACTGGAAACGGGCATTATTATTGCAATTTCAACTGGATGGTTTCCCTTTTATGTTTTGAGGTCTTTAAACATTTTTGAAACTAAATTAAAAAATAGAGAAAATTACAGCAATAAAAGATTATTATTGAATTTTTTGCCTTATTTTTTTACTGACATTGGTGCGATTACCGGGGTGGTTACAATAATAACCTATTTCGGTTTCTACTTCCGTAATCCTCTGGTCATCGATATAGGAAACATAATGTACCTTGATGGAAATGTGAATATCTTTCTTCTGTCTGGCGTATGGTGGATAGTGATTTTTCCACTTGCTTTTATAACTGTATTTATTTCTTTTACTGCTCTTTTAAGTTACGAACTGGGAGGGAAAGATGATGCAAGAATATGAAAATAGTGACAGTTTATTATTATTCAATGATTTCTGTATTGAATCCGGAAAAAATGGTGGTATAAAAAATTTAAATCTGGAAATTAAATCAAACTGTGATGTATTGCTGTATTCTGGAGAAGTAGATATATCCAAAATAACCGGCATATTTACATTTAATATATTTAATGATATTAAATTTTCTGGAAAACTACTTCACAAAGGGAGAGATATAATTGAGCTGGTCAATAAAATAAAAAAATTCAAAGTTAATGGCAACAGGATAGGCATACTAACTCGATTGATAGATGATATATTTCCATTACCTGCGGACCCTTTAGAACTTTTGGATCCAGATTTAACTATTTCCGAACAGATACTTGGTTTTATTCCATACAGGACAAGAATTGAAGTTTTGAATGGAATAATAAGAAGGGAAATGATTAAACTCACTGAAATAAAGGAAATTATAAAAGAATTTGATTCTGCAGATGATAAGAAGACATACGTGCTGAAAAAATCGATGGATTTTGGCATTTTACAGATTTACAGGAATATTTATGATATTCTTGATTCAGCGTCAGAAAACAGGGAAGATTTGATGGTTTCCTCTATAATTGCTGAAAAGAGTGGAGTCAATCTTGCTGATATAGTAGTTCTGAGAAATTATTACAGATACAGGATAGAATTTGACCTTTTACAGGGTGAGATTAACAGAAATAATATAGAAGAAAAAGATAATTCCAAACTTTATAAAAAACTTGCGGCCATTAAAAAAGAAACAAAAAGAACTTTTGACTTCACCGGGTTTAAACTTACAAGGCATTACAGTGAAAATATATTAAAAAATGAAATTCTTGCGCTTGTTAAAAACTACATGGAACTTATGGGCATTTCATTTAATCCTGATAACCTGGAAAGAGTTGCCGGCAACAGTAATATTTCTGATATTTATGGGATTCTGACATGTATTTCATTTCTTACAGACAAAAAGATGATGGTTATTGACCTATCGGGTTATTCTTCAGAGGCCATGAATATTATAGAATATATAAAAAGATTAAAATCTGTACAGAATATGGCATGCCTTTACATTTGCACAAACAAAGATATGTCAGAGAACAAAAATAAAATATTTGACAGGGTTATTTTTGCCTGAATATTACAGTGAAATTCTGTTGAATAAAACAATTCCATAACTGTTGACAGCGCCATAACCTGGAATTATGTAGTCCTGCATGTACAATTTCATTGTAATTGATCTTGATGCATTTATATACATATAAGTGCCATTCAAAAGTGAACTGACATTTCTGATATTTGTTTCATTATAATTTGCAGCAAGTTTTGATAAATTGTTATTTAATTCATTCATTAAAACAGATTGACTCCTGTTGCTTATATTATAAAGATAATAACTGAATCCATTATTATAGGAATAAGTGTAATTCATGGTATTTCCCAGCTCATTATAATATAGTGATAAATTCGTAGTTTCTGGAATTGTAGTTTCATACACTGGCATTAGATTTGCGCCTGCTTTTTCGTACTGCTGCATAAAGGAAACTGGCACAACTTCTATTGGAAATGTAATGTTGCCTGTACCTGCCATTTTCTCCAGATTGGTTTCAAATTCCGATAGATTTAGCCCGGAAACCAGAGGCGTTGTGAATAATGGTATTACCAGTGGTTTATATCTGTATGTAAGTACAGATGGGGTAACTGTAAGATTAAATTTATTTATCTCAGTTTTATTGCTTATGAAGGATTTCCACAGTTCCATGGCTTTTGTGGTATTGTGGCCTGGATATGCATACCAGAAGGCTTCTCTTACAGTTATATTGGAAAACAGGTTTTTGGGAAGGTTAGCACCTGCCACATATTTATCCAGGGCAGATATGTTGACATTTGAATTGAAATCATACATAACAGAAAGATTGTATGTATCATTGTAAGGTTTTACACCAGTGATATATGAAATATATGGATATGTTTCCGGGAAAAGTGCAATCTGAGATGTATTAAATCTCATATCCTGGTAGATTGAAGAAATCTGGCTCTTATATGTGATTGTAACGGAATTAATTGTTGGAACACTGTAATTGGAGGTTCCTTTAAAATAAGGATTCCTTACAAGTGTAATATAATGCCCCGGAATATAAGATGCAACCTCGTAGGGGCCATCAGCAAATGTACTGTTCATTACATAATTATTGCTGCGATTTTCAAAATATTTAAATCCTGATTGCGAAAATGTTAGATTTTCCCCCATGGATTTCAGGTATGATGCTGATGAAATAAATGTGCCGGGAGATGATAAAATGTTGAATACGGTATCGGAATTTATATTTTCTGTAAAGTTAAGAGTTATTGTGTTTGTTGTATTGCTGTATGTAATGGCTTTCATTATGTTCGTATAATTCATGGTGTCATGGTAATTCCCTGGAAGCAGGTACTGTGCAAGGATCCATCCTGGAGTTTGCGGCTCCTTATTTTCCAGCATGATGTCCATTAAAAGTGAATAATAAACATCATATGCTGTGACGGGCTTGCCATTCTGGAATTTAACATTATTGCTTATATTAAAAGTATAGTTATTTCCATTAATGCCATTGCCTTTAGCTGGCAGAGATGATGCTATTTCCGGGAAATAACTAGAATTGCCTTTTCCAATAAGAAGCTGCTCTGTATTGTAAAGTATTTCCAGATCTGCTCTTGAATATGCTTCTTGCGGGTTTAAATTCGTATATGGAGTTAAACTATCCATCACAATTGAATCACTTACTGTATTGATGTAAACTTTGGCATGTGGATTCACAGGAATGTCCATATAGTAATATGTTGTATAATTTTCAGTTCCATTTCCAGTAACTATTGCTAATTTCAGGGTATAATAGCCAGAAAAAAGGGTCAAATTGTAATCTACGCCAGAAACTGTAACGTTCATTGTCCTGTTCAGAGTCCCGTTTGTATAGATATAAAGCATCTGACTTAATATCTTGAATGTTGAATTTGCTGGGCATCCCGAATTGCTGGTGTTTATGTTTGCAGTTGTATTTCCAAAAAATATATTTGAACTTGAAATCACCGGTGGACTGGATGTTTTCATAATTGTAATCATTCCGTTAGATGTTCTGTTTCCATTACTTAAACTTTCAACATATACAGGTATATATATATTGAAATTTTTTGAACCGGATGTAAAATTTGCTTTATAATATATATAGTAAATTCCAGGGCTTGAATATAAATGACTTATTGTTACTGTATTACTGGTATAATTTAAAATCGTTTGGTTGTTGTCTCCCCAGTAAACTGTAAGTGTTTTATATGGCTCATTTGCTTTTAATGATAGTGTATAATTATCGCCTGCATAAAGATAATTTGGAGCGGTATTTACAGATACATCTGGCGATATTTGTGTTGTGTGCAAAGCAGAGAGAACTATAAAAGATGAAAGTAGAAGTATTAAAACTATTATAACAGCATACCATTTTTTCCTGGTTGACCTTGGATTTTTCGGATATGTTTCTGGATCTGGCATGCCTGAATTCATATTTTGATAATATAAAAGCAAATAATTAATGTTTTCTAAAATAATAATGCTTTACGAAAAATAATATAAATGATTGTAGTATATTACTTAATGACTGTAAAAGCTGTTGTTATGGCTGGGGGAAAAGGAACTAGACTTCGGCCAATAACATATTCTATTCCAAAGCCAGTAGTTCCTATAGCTGGCAAACCATGTATGCTTTATTTGCTTGATTCTTATTATAGTGCTGGAATAAAAGATATTATAGTAACTACTGGATATAAATTTAGTTCTCTTATAACCAGCATAATCGAAAATAAACATAATGACCAGGCGATTCTATTTTCTGTAGAGGAAGAACCTGCGGGTACAGCAGGAAGCGTAAAAATGGTTTCCAATTTTCTGGATGATACTTTTGTAGTTGGTAGTGGAGACATACTCTCAGATTTTAATATTGCTGAAATACTGGATTTTCATAGAAAAAATAAGGCAATGATCACAATAGTTTTGACGGAAGTGGATGACCCATCCCAGTTCGGCATAGTTGAAATGGAAAACAATAAAATTGTGAGATTTCTGGAAAAACCTGGAAAAGATGAAACATTCTCAAATATAGCAAGTACCGGAATCTACGTTATTGAGCCTGAAATCCTTGATTATATTAATGATATTCCCTATGATTTTGCCAGAGACCTCTTTCCAAACTTAATGAAGAACAATATAGATATATATGGTTATATGGGAAAGGGGGTATGGCTGGATACCGGTAGACCCAATGATCTTATAACGGCCAACCAGATCATGGTAGAAAAGTATGGAAAATCTTATGAGGATGATTTCATAAAGGGCAAAAATATAATTCTTGATCTGACTGGCATTCATGATGCTACAATTGAGAAATGTTACATAGGAAAAAATATTAAAATTATTGATGGAGTTAAAATAAAAAATTCTGCTGTATATGACAATACAGTTCTTGAAAATAATGTAGAAATAATCAACTCACTATTAATGAGTAATGTAACTGTAAAGCCAAACACAAAAATTAAAAATTCAGTAATAATGAAAAATTGCGTAATTGGAGAAGATTCAGAAATTATTGACAGCATAATTGCACCGGATATGGATATTAGAGGAAAATCAAGAATTTACAATGTTTCTCTTGCTTCTAAGGTTCTAGGAGATGAAATATAATAAGAAGATATATTGCAATAAGTATGATTGCAGCTAATATAGATATATAAATGAGCCGCTTATCATTGCCAAATATTATTGGTATCGGCCCGATCATAAGAAAACCTCCCATATGTGATTCTTTATGAGTTTTCTCAGAATCATAATCCTGATCTTGTTCATTAGTTTCCCTGTATTTTTTATTTAATTCTTCTGGTATTGAAATAAATAACAGGATCATGCCGAAAAAAATTAGCATGAATGGAATTATTGCAAGTGGGCTGCTGCTAAGTATAAATGGAATAAATAGAAATAAGCCTGCTTTTACAAGCCTATCAAAAGCCATTACAATTAAAATTAAAGCTCCAGATAAAATTAAAAGAATTCCAGTATACCGTATATTCATCTTTAATTAAAGGAACCCGGCCTTCTGCAAAATCAGAAGGTCTTCAGTGGTAAGCTGTTCACCAGCCTTAAATTTCTCATAAAGTTCTGTTGCTCTGTCCTGAAGTTCTGATTCCTTTTCCTTCCTTTTTGTAACTCTGCTCTTGTTCCTTATGGAAAATATTGCCTTTTCCATATCCTTCAATTCAGTCTTTGTCTTTATGAAAGCTGCATGTTCGGCTTCAGATTCCTGGCTGTATTTAATGAAAAGCTCGTGGTTTTCATCTGCTTCTTTCCGGACCTCGTCGAGCTTTTGGAGTTCATCATTAATCTCATCACTTAACTGGGAAATTCTGGTCGAAATTTCCTCTATATTCTTTTTATATTCCTCGCCAGTAGTCCTCTCCTGGTTGATATTTTCTGTGAGATTCTTTATATCATCATTTTTAAGAAGTTCCTCATCACGAAGTGTTTTTGATTTCTTTATTTCATTGTTTAATCTTCTAATGTCAACAATAAGCTTGTTTTCTTCTTCTTTTTTTAATTCTGTGGTTTGCTGCCTCTTTTCAAGATATTGTAGTTCCTTTTCCTTTACCCTGATATCTTTAAGGTCTATTCCAGTACCGAGCTTTGCTTTGTATTCACGTAATTGCTTTTTCAATTCAGAGAGAGCCTTATAATGAACTTCCTTTTCATCCCTAAGTCCCTTAATTTTCTCAATCAACTCGTTCTTTTCAGCGATTTTTTCCTTTGCATGCTCTCTCATTTCGTGAGTTTTCTGATTTAATTCATCACGAATTCTGGCATATTTTTGGGCTTCTGCATTAGCTTCATCTCGCTTTTTAATATGGAGTTCTACTTCATCTCTGATTGCCTCTTTTTTCGTCTCAAAATCTTCTAAAAGGTCCGTCATGCTAACACTTCGATGTCTTATTTCAGATAATGCGTTGGAATTAGTAATATTCTATTTCGCACATCTGTGGTTAAAATTTGTATTTAAAAAGACTATATAAGTATTACTATTAACTGTTCATTACAATAATATTATAAATCCAGATACTCTTATTTAATATAAAATTATATAACAAATAATCATAAACAAAAATGCATGGTGGTAATGTATACGAATTTGCTTTAAAATACAATATAGATTTGTCAAAAATTCTCGATTTTTCCGCTAACATGAATGATTTTATTACAGTGAAGAATCTATTTATAAATAAAGGATACATAGAACATTATC
The DNA here is from genome assembly GCF_037442045.1 of Ferroplasma sp. Taxonomy (GTDB): domain Archaea; phylum Thermoplasmatota; class Thermoplasmata; order Thermoplasmatales; family Thermoplasmataceae; genus Ferroplasma. The sequence continues at coordinate 19,231 of NZ_JBBIRC010000001.1, forward strand.
CTGAGAGCAACCTGGAAGAATATAAAAAAATACTTGCAGGCAGTGACTTTAGCATAAATAATATAACTATGGTTTCGGGATTGACTTCATTTATACATTTATATATGAATTCCATTAAAGGAAATTCTCTGATTATTTCACCATCGTTTACAGAATATATAAAATCAAATACATCTGGTAACAAAATACTTCTTCCCTTTAATGCAATAAATAAAAACCCGGAAATGATAAAAAATTACAATTATGAAACATTATTTCTGGTATATCCAGATAGCCCAACAGGACAAATGATGAATGAAGACAGTATTCACTCTATAATAGAAACTTCAATGAAAAAAAATTCAACTATATTTATTGATGAATCATTTATATGGTTTGTGAATAACCGAAAAATAAATGAAAAAGAAATGATTGAAAAATACAATAATGTTATTATAGGCCGATCGTTGACAAAGGTTTTGTCCATACCGGGATTAAGGCTAGGATATGTGTTATCAAATTCAGATACCATATCTGAAATAGAAAAAACCCTTGAACCATGGAGAATTAACCAGGGGGCCCTGCTATATTTACAAAACTATATGCCTCATTTCAGCGGGCTTGGGAAAAAGATTGAAATAGAAAGAAAATACCTGATAAAATCGCTTGAAAAGCAAAATTTTACTCTTATTGGCAAACCACAGGCAAATTATATTACATTTAAATTACCTGAAAATATTAATGGTGAAAAGCTTATGTCATTTCTTGCAACTAGAAATATAATGATAAGGCTTCTTGATGATTACTGTGACTTTGGCAGTAATTATATAAGAATTAACGTAAAGAGAAGGATTAAAAATAGAATTCTTGTTAAAAATATAAAAGGATATTTAGGTGATGCCATTGATTAAAATGATTCAGGTGCTTGGAACTGCATCAGATTCTGGAAAAAGCACGCTTGCCATGTCACTGTGCTATTACTTCGCGAATAAAGGATATAAAGTCGCACCGTTTAAGGCAATAAACATGTCACTTAACTCCATATCATTAAACGACTCATCAGAGATCTCAAGGGCACAGTGGCTTCAAGCAGTGGCGGCGGGAGCAGAGCCATCGTTTTATATGAATCCTTTCCTTATAAAACCGGAGGGTATGGGAAGATCTCAGATTATTGTTAATGGAAGAGCAATTGGAACAATGAAAGTCAATGATTATTATAAATATCTCTCTGATAATGCAGAAAAAATAATAAAATGCGCTATTAAAAAACTCTCAGAGAATTATGATCTGATAATAGCCGAAGGGGCTGGATCAGCAGCCGAAATCAATATGCAGGGTCGAGACTTTGCAAATTCTTATGTTTCAAGTTTATACAGTACTCCTGCTATTCTCATTTCAGATATTGATAAGGGCGGCGTCTTTGCCTCACTTTATGGAACTGTAAAGTTAATGGAACACAGTGATCTTGTAAAATATATGGTAATAAACAGAATGAGAGGAAATTCTGCTATGCTTGCAAGCGGCATATCAAAACTGGAAATATTGACTGAGAAGAAGGTCGCAGGAATAATACCATACTCAAGCATTTCATTGCCTGGTGAAGATTCAATGAACTATATAACATCAAAGAACAATGACAAAATTTGCATAATAAAATATCCATTTATGGAGAATTATAGTGATTTTGACCCTTTGTATCTTTTTAATATTGGATTTACCTATGTTGATAAATATAATGTTGATGCACTGGACAGATGTGACGTTATAATACTGCCAGGGTCAAAGCTTGTAGCTGAGGACCTTCAATATATGGAAAAAAATGGAATTGCAGAGAAATTGATTTCACTGAAAGGCAAAAAAACAATAATAGGCATATGCGGGGGATATCAAATGCTGGGAAATGCAATAAGAGGCAATAATGACGTCGAAAACATAAATGGTGAAATTAAAGGTTTGGGTCTCCTTGACATAGAAACTGAATATCTAAATGAGAAAATTTCTGGAACTGTAAATTACAGATTAAATGAGAAGAATTTTTCTGCGAATTCATCTGAAATAGGATATGAGATACATTATGGAAAAATTGTAAAAAATGGTGAATTGCCTCTGGCATATATTGGCAATGCTCCAGAAGGCTCAATGCATGGAAATATATATGGAACAAATATACATGGAATATTAGAAAACGCCGCGTTTTTAAGCCATATACTGCATTTTCAAACAAAAAATTACAGGAAGGAACTGATGAACAATATAGCTCAGGCCTCGAAGTTGTTTACAGAGAATATGGATATGAATTTAATTGAAAAAATGGTAATATGATTAACGTTCTGCTGCTTGCTGTATTTATTTTATTTCTTGCAATGCTTATTGACATTGTCTCTGGTGAGCCACCAGATAGTATTCATCCCGTTGTTTTTACAGGAATAACAATATCAAAATTCAAGCCTTTATTCATGAAATGCAAAAATAGAATAACTGGAGGGTGCTATTTTCTTTTCTGGATTATTGCAATAAATACCATTCCATTGCTTGCAGTTCTTTATATATTATATATTTTTAAAAATACAATATTGCTTATATTGTTTATAATAATATACGCATATTTCCTGAAAAGCACATTTTCTATTAAAAGCATGGGAAAACATATAAACAGGATTATTGGATCTATGAAGAAAGATGATATGATTGCTGCAAGAAGGTATACATCAATGGTTGTCCGCCGGAACACAACAGGTATGGATTCGCAACACATAGCCTCAGCTGCTATAGAAACCATAGCTGAAGGATTTGTAGATGGGTATCTTACTCCTCTGTTTTTTTATGCGTTTTTTGGGATTGCGGGAGCTATGGTGGCAAAAGTTATCAATACAATGGATTCAAATATAGCTTATAAGGACAGTAACTATTATGAATTTGGAAGATGCACAGCAATTGCTGATTCCATTACAAACTTTTTGAGTTCACGAATGGCCCCGGCAATATTCAGCATAAGTGCATTCTTTCTGAGAATAAAATATATAAAAAAGAAAATTCCAAATAGTACGGACAGCCTTAATGCAGGATACAGCATAGGTGCTATTTCAAAAATATTGGGAATCAGGCTTGAAAAACCAGGAGAATATATTGTGAATCCGGAAGGAAAAGAACCTGGCATTAAGGAAATCAAAAGAGCTTTGCATATATATTATCTGTCTTCAATTATATCAATTTTCATATTTGTTATTCCAGTTATGCTTATTTTGTATGTTCTTGGAATTTTTATAATTCTCTGAATTAAAATGCACTTGAATTAATTTAAAAGCAGATTCAGCATAAGTATTATAATAAAAAAATAATTTGCTCTTATGGAAATAGTCGAGGGAAATAGCATTTACAATAATATCAGTGATAAAAATGATATATTATATATACTTCTGGCTGGCACAACAGAGGTATCAACAATTCCGGGAATATCCGATGCAGGGGCATCTCCCGAATTAACAAAATTAACACCTGTACTGGATTCCGAGATAATATATGCTGGAAAATGCATAAGTTATAATGTTGTACCAATGACTGAAAATGGAATACCGACACCGTCTATTATTACAAGGGGATCAAATCAGCTGTCTGGAATTGATATTTTAATAGTGGATTCAGGAATGGTTCAGGACCCTAAAATTCCATTTATAAAAACTGGGCTCGGCAGTGCAGGAAATGGATCAGAGAAAAGAGCATTGTTACACTACTGGAATGCCATGGAATACGGAAAATACCTGGGCAATTTGCTGGATGGAAAGTATAAATATATATGCATCTCGGAGAGTGTTCCAGGAGGCACGACAACAGCTTACACCGTTCTTTTATCCGAAGGGATAAATGAAATGACCAGTAGCTCTATGAAAGATTCTCCAGACGGGATTAAAAAGGCATATGCAGAGAAGGCGTTGAGTAGAAAAATAAATTTTAGGGATGATAATGATAATATAGCAGAATTTGGAGATTATATGATGGCAATTGCTCTTGGGATAAGCAGTGCGGTGAAAAAATCAACAATTTTTTATGCAGGGGGAACACAGATGGCCACAGTTTTCTATCTTGATCAAAAGATAAATAATAAGGATAACAGATATGTATTCACAACAGGTTATATTATGAAGGATAAGGAAATGCTTATGAAAAAGCTTGTGGGATCAAAACTGATTTATGCAAATATGAACTTTTCCGGAATGGATGGATTGAAATATTATGATCAGGGTTATGTGAAGGAAGGCACCGGCTTTGGTGCTGCATTCGGCATTTCTTATCTTCTTGGAAATGATCCTGAAAAAATATACGAAAGTATAAAAAATACATATAAATTATTCCTGAAATAAGATGGAATAGTTATCCGAAAAAGGATTCCATGAAACTGTTTATTGCTTCCATGGACATCGATACAATTCTGGATATAAAAGGCCTTTTTGGCGTTAAATTTTTGATGGATTCTATTCCTGTTTTCGATTTTAGCAGAGTCATTACAGTATCCATTGTGCCAATACCGTCGATTAATCCTGTTGCCTTTGCCTGCTTTGAAGAGAATACAAGCCCGTTTGCAATACTTTCAAGCTCTTCCTCATTAAAGTTCCTTCTCTTTTTGACTTCATCCCTGAATGATGAATAAATATCATTCATAATATTTGAATAAATTTTATTTTCTTCTTCTGTCATTGGCCTGAATGGGGAATTAATATCCTTGTACTTTCCAACCTTGTTAATTCTCATTTTTATTCCAAAATTATCAAGAAATTCAGAGAGATCAGGAGACATGCTTATAACTCCTATTGATCCTACCAGTGATGTATTCATGGCAAATATTTTTTCAGCAGAGCATGCAAGCCAGTAAGCACCTGATGCACCAACGCTTTCAATCAGTGCATAAACAGGTTTCTGATTGGATATCTTGATCAATTGATTGTAAAGTATTTCTGTTGAATTGGCATCCCCGCCGCCTGAATTTATTACAAGTAAAAGGGCTTTAACCTTCTTTTTCTTTTCTATATATTCCAGAACTGGCATATACGAACTCAGGCTTCCGTGATTTATAGTTCCGTTAAAATTTAAAATACCTATATACATATATTAACATTCAAAACTATTTATTTAATTTATTGTTAATACTATCAGCATAATTGTCTATAGTTTTCTCCGGATCAGGTGAATTGTAAATAGATCTCCCAATAATTACATAATCTGCACCGAGAAGTATGGCTTCCGTAATATTTCCTCCCTGTGCGCCCACGCCGGGAGATATTATTTTCAGGTCTCCTGATAGTTCTTTAACTTTTTTAAGGTAATATGGTCTGTTTCCCGGCGCAACAAGGCCATAAACCCCTGCTTCCTTTGATGTGTTTATCAGTTCCTCTGTAATATTATCCAAATATGATTCCTGGGACATTGACACAACAGAAAAAACCTTCATTTCTTTTGCACTTTTAACTACCGCTTTCAATGAATTTAAACCGGTAAATGAATGGCTTATTATTCCATATGCGCCGTGTTCCCGTACTTTTTCTGTGATCAGGCTTACTGTATTGTCTATGTCAGCCAGCTTAAAATCGCATATAACGCTTGAATACTTTGATAGATCTCTAACTATTTTTATACCGTTTTCCAGAATTACGGGCCAGTTTACCTTAATTGCAAAAACTTTATCACCAACATTTTTTGCCAGTTCTATTGCAGTATCATAATTATAAACATCCAGAGCAAATATAATTTTATTGTCCATTATTGATTATATAGTATGGCTCTATATTAAATATGCCAAAATACATAAAATTAAATAAAAAAGGTTAATCAGCCAGTATGGATCGTGAAATGTTCATAGAAAAGGGTATAATAAAATTTGGAGATTTTACACTGACATCGGGGAAGAAGTCAAATTATTATATTGATATAAAGGAAGCGTGCACATACCCTGAGACTTTATCTGAAATTTGTGATGAACTTGCAAAAAAAACTATATACAATACTGTTGCAGGAATGGAACTCGGCGCTGTGCCTTTAATTGTTGGAGTTTCATTAAAAACGAATAAGCCCTATATTATAATCAGAAAGGAAGAAAGAGAGCATGGAACCAAAAAAAGGGTAATAGGAAATATAATTGTTGGCAACAAAGTTGATCTTATTGAGGATGTTGTAACCACTGGCAATTCTCTGCTGAAAACAGCAGTGGTGCTGAGAAACAGTGGTGCTATAGTAGATCATGCTTTATGTGTGGTTGATAGGGAAAATGGTGGAAGTGAACTATTGAAAGAAAATGGAATTAAGCTTGAATCGGTCAAAAAAGTATCTGAACTGTTATGAGAATGTATCATCTATTCTGCCAAGCTCAATTGATGTAGTTGCATTTCCAACCATTACGCCATTGCAGTTTGCAAGAATTGATGCACCTATATAATAACTGCCATAGTTTGCGGTTCCTGTTTTAACAGGCACATGAAATATATTGCTTAACTCCTTTATTTCATCTTCATTTGCTTCCGGTGAAACGAGCATTCCCTTATCATTAAGCACTGCAACGCTTCCAACGGTTTTAACTCCTGCTATAGTTGATTTTATTACTTCAACGCCAAGTATATCCCCTATCACTTTTTCAGATGATTCGGTAAAGGAAGGATGTATTATCGCTGCACGGTCACTGGTTATAATATTGTTTCCTATAGCATTTAGCCGGTCTTTTAAAATAACAAGATTTCTATTGCCAATATCAATACCTGAAAAATCATCTTTGCCAGAAAGGCCCGATACAATAATTCCATTGGAATTGAATGCAATCATGGTGCCAATTAAGCTGAAATTATCAATTATCACACCTGCAGTTCTGACTTTTAATGTTTCTTCTATAGATAATTTTGTTTCTTCCGGTACATTCCGCGGTATAATGGCAAAATCTTTAAAAACTTTGACATATACACCGATAAAATCACTGTCAAATATAGATAATTTGTTAATCATGATATTACGGCAGTATTACTTCAGTTGTGCCATCTTCGAGTTTAATTATTTTTAAACTTACCTTTGTGGGTATATGTTCCCTGCCACGGCTCCATATTAATTCATTTACTTTGTTATCGATCCAGATCTTTTCTTTTTCGGATTTTGTATATTTTGATACCGAATCCTTAATAATAGATATTGCTGTGTCAGCCCTTCTTCTTCTCGATGATGACCTTGCACCTCTGAGCGATACTGTTATTAATTCCTCTGTGGATAATTCATTATTTTCTACCATCGTTAACACCTATATTTTTAAGTTTGATCTTCTCCAATTTTTCCTCTTTGGGTTTTGTGTCATCTTTCTGTCTGTTTTCATCATCACCCATCCTGGAACTCTCCTGTTTGAATTTACATGTCTCATTAATCTAATTTTTTTGCCAAGCGGCTTGTTTTTGCTCATATTTATCTTCTCTCTATTTTTGTTTCTCTTTTTGTCCCTATTAACCTTGAAAGTATTCCCTTTAATTCATCATCGCCTATAACCCTGTTGATTCTGCCCATTCCTGCCAGCTGAATTAACTGGTTTTCTACGTTGCTTACAAGGTCTGGCTTTACAAGTTTGAGTGTACTTAATCTCTCTCTTGCTTCGGTGGATAATATCTGCCTCAGTATTTGCTGCCTCTGTGCGTCTTCCTGCTCACCCTGTTTCCGGTTTTCATCATCCATTTCACCCTGCTGAGCATTTCTCTGCATTTCCTGGAGTTTTCTTTTGCGTATATTATTTAATTCATCATCATTATCCATTTTCAACACCAGATATAGACATTAATACAATGTTGATAAAATTTTTTATTAAAGGTATTTTTCAAAAACCTTATCCTTTTCAGCAAGGCTTTTCATTACTTCCTTTGCTGCCTTATCAAGCATGGATCGCCCTGCAGGTGTAAGTGATCTTCCTGTTTTTATATCCTTTTTAAGGTATCCAAGTGCTTCAAGGGAATGAAGTATGCTCCTTATTATGAATCTGCTTCCCTGGACGGGATGATACCTTTTTGTGCCTCTGTCCTGGCGGCTTCCATACTCCTGGCTGAGTCTTGCTATTCCAATGCTGCTGTTTAAATAAACTTTTCTCATAATTGAAGCAAGCCTTGTATAATACCAGTCATCCTGAACCCATGCACGCTCTCTTCCGATACCGTCTTTAAGATAATTTACCCAGTCAGGTATCGCAACTTTGTTCTCCTTAAATTCTGATGCAAGCTTATTTAATAATAAATCTGCGGGAACTTCTCTAACATCTACCATATTATCACGATGCAGGTTTATTTATAAACTATTTATAACATTTTCGTTATTTTTAAAAATTTTAGGTTTTGCAAACAAAAATAAGATCAGCATTGCATTAACTAAAAGATCAAAATAAGTATAATAATTAATTGTGCGGAACAGGAAAAATGAAATGCCAATTGACAGAGACACTGATATTGCAAGGAGTAATAATGATATAACAAATATAAGCAGCATTGGGTAAGTTCCAAATGAATAATAATTTAAATTAGATGTCCCTGGCGGCAATTTTTTAAGGAGCCTGTTGAGATTTACCATTATTATTACATAAAACAATGTTATTGCATCCAAAAATTCAAAAATGTAAATAAATAAAATTTTATGGCTCATAACAATTGTAACAAGTATGAATGCCATTACTATGATTGAAAATATGATTAAACCGAATATGCCTTTATAAAATGCTATTGACTGCTTTTTCACAGGCAGTGAATTCAAAACCTCTATGCCTTTGCCTTCAACAACAAGAAGGTAAATTGAATAGAAAGAAGAAACAAACTCTACAAGATAAAACAGTGAAAACATTGATGAATCCATGCCAGACCCGACACCTATTCCTATAAACAGCGGGATAGCAAAAAGCACCGGGAGAAATATATATGATAAATTCTGTGGTTTTCTGAATGTACTTTTAGCATCTTTTTTCAGGAAAGCTACAAGCGTTGATCCTGTTTTCAACCTTGAATTTATTTTCTCACTGGATGTATTTTCCTCCGATGTCATCAATATATTGTATATTCTGTATCTCATAGAGAAATATATAAAGATAACTAATGCAAGAAAAAGTAATGATAATAATATTTCGATTATTCTGTATAATACAGGAAGTGCAGAATTAAAATATATAATATATTCAAGATTTATGGGAAATGCGAAGACACGTATATAAAAAGGCAGTGCTGCTACTGCGCTGCTAACATATCCAAAGTACGATGGGTCTTCAAGTAAAAGATAAAATGCACCTAAAAACAGAAAAAGTGCCATAATTTTAATAACGTTTTTAATAGAGGTATGTGTTTTAGCTTTTTTCCCTGAATAAACAAAGAGAATTGATGAAATAATGAAACTTAGGATTAATACAAGAAAAGCATAAATTATTGTAAGCAGTATGGTTTCGTAATTGCCTGTGAGCAAATAAAAAAATATAGCAGAGGGGAAAACAACAAAGATATATGAAGATGAATTGTAAATAAACCATGATACAAATGGAACATTTACATTAACCTTAATTGGCAATGATTTCAATGGGGACATGATATTATTATTGTATACCGAATTCAGAAAAACTATTGAATTATATATGCCTATTATAAATAAATATATAAACACTATAAGCCCGAATGACGCAAGCATTGATGGTTCATTCTCTTCAAAATAAACTGAATCGAGAAAGACAAATACCATGGTAAATAAAACAGCATTGGCCACATATGTCATTAATATATTTCTTGTAAAATACGCTTTTTTATTTCCTGTATTTACATTTCGTTGAAATTTTGGTGTATCCTTTATAGCAAGGTAACGCTGTTCAATCATTATCAATTTACTTAAAAACAGAGTTTGATTTTTCATTTTATCGATTCCCTCAGAGAGTCGATAAGATTATCAAGATCTTCATCACCAGTAAGCTTCAGGAATACTCCTTCCAGATCACCATTGCTGGATCCTGCCTCACTTTTTAGCTGCTCAAGATTTCCTGTCCCTGCTATATTTCCATTGTATAATATAGATATTGTATCACAGACATTTTGAGCTATTTCCATGATATGTGTTGAAAAAATTACAGTTTTACCCTGCTTGGTCATATCTTTTAATAATTCTTTAATTATGCGCGATGATTTTGGATCAAGCCCGTTCATTCCTTCATCCATAACAATGATTTTGGGATCATGCAGCAATGCCCCTATAATTGCAACCTTTTGTTTTGTGCCAAATGAAAGCGACCCTATAAATTCATTTAGATATTTTTCTATTTCCAGTGCAGTTGAAAATGCAGTTATCCTTTCTTTCAATGCATTAGCATCTATTTTAAATATGGATGCAATAAAATTAAAATATTCAACAGGAGTAAGCGATTCGTATAATGCTGGAGTTTCTGGTATATATCCTGTTATAGCTTTTATATTATCTAAATTTTCGGAAACAGGCATTTCATTAATTATTATTTCCCCTAACGAGGCGGGCAGGATTCCTGCCATTATTTTCAGGAGTGTAGTTTTTCCTGATCCGTTTGGGCCAAGTATGCCATATATCTGACCTCCTGCAATAGACAGGTTAATTCCATTAAGCGCCGTGGTACTTCCATACCTTTTGTATAAATTATTTATTTCAATAGTGTTCAACAATATTAATATTAAAACATATTATAAATATTTTTGTTGGCAGCAAGGAAGCCGAACATTAATTGTTATTCAAAACAATGTTATGTGGAAGAGCAAATGGAATATTTCTCCGGCAGTGAAAGTTATGGCAGCCGCACCAAGTGCAAGCAATGCCGACCTTAAGCCCGACTTAAATATTGGGATATTAAGGGAAAGTGCTACAATTGAGTTTGAAATTCCCTGCGCTACAAAGACAAGGATAACGGAAAATATTACTGCTACATACCTGGAAAAAAAAATAAAGGGCAATATTGGAATTACAGCACCAAGTATATAAGAAACAGCGGTATTTAATGCTGAATGTGTGGCTTCAGCAGAATATTTGCCGATCATATTTTCTATTGCCCTGCTTTTCGAAAATATATGCTTTCTGTTAAGCAATCCAATTTTATATTCAGATTGTGATTTCTGTGCAAGATATGCACCGAGTGCCATGCTGAATGTTCCGCTTATTCCTACAACCATGCCGCTCAATGCAATATCCATATGATTTGTTATTATGGCGGAAAGGCCAACTAAGGTTGCAAGTACTTCAACAAGTCCGTCGCTCATGCCATATAGAAAATCCCTGCTCTTTTGAATGTTTTTTTCACTGTTAGAAATTTTATTTGCAAATATTTCTTCATGCTCCATTTCTGAAATAATCAGATCATGCACCTTTTTTTTGTAAATATCATCTTCTTTATAATTATCAAGATAAGCTTTATACTTTTTAATTGATTGATATTCACCGTGTTCAAGTAAATTAATAATAAGGCTCTTGCCAACAACTTTTCTTATTATTATCATGAAAAGATATTTAAATTTCCTGTACTTGATCTTGTTCATATTTACGTTTGATGATTTCAGTGATTCTCCCCAGAAATTGGCATGTTCACTTTCAGTAGCTGCAAGTTTCCTGAAGTTCTCTTTCAGATCAGGATCATCTGTTGTTCTGTACATATATGAATAGAACACCATATCTGTCAATTCATCACGAAGGAAATTTATCTGATATCGTGGGTTGGAGTCTGCAACCATACAGCTAAATAGAGCAATCATATAAAAGGGCTCCCGCTCATTTAGGTATACCTTTATTGTTATATACATCGTATACAGAGCATTAACCATAAATAGAGATTAATTTATTATACCAATAATATAATAATACAAAAATGTACTGATGGCAAACTATATAACTGTTCTAAGATTATATTTTTATGGAAAATAATGTATTGCTAAACGGCGTTGAAATTAAAACTGAACTGCCTGGTCCAAATGCAAAAAAAGTAATAAAAGAAGATGAAAAATACCTGGCGACTTCAACAAAGTCTTTGCCTGTTGTTGCATCAAGAGGTTTGGGATGTTATATTGAAGATGTTGATAAAAATGTTTTCCTTGATTTTTCAAGTGGAATTAGCACCACAAATATAGGTTACGGCAATCAGTATGTTATTTCTAAAGTTCAGGATCAGCTGCATAAATTATGGCATTTTGCAGGAACAGATTTTTACTATGAAGAGCAGGTAGAATCGGCAAAGGCACTCATCAATGTTTCTCCCGGGAGCCATGACAAAAAGGTCTTTTATACAAATAGCGGTGCAGAAAGCAACGAAGCGTCACTGAAGCTTGCCAGAAGCTATACAAAGCGGCCACAGTTTATTGGGTTTATAGGGGGCTTCCATGGAAGAACAATGGGTGCACTGGCATTCACAGCATCACAGCCTATACATCATGATGGATTTTTCCCTGAGATGGATGGAGTTACACACATACCATTTCCAGATCCATACAGAAATCCTTTCAATATAGATGGGTATGATGATCCCGATGGCCTTACAAATGCAATTTTAGATTATCTGGAAGATTATGTGTTTGGAAAATTTTTGCCATCCAATAGTGTTGCTGCCATACTTGTTGAACCCATACAGGGAGAAGGAGGATATGTAGTCCCACCAAGAGATTTCCATAAAAAACTTATGGAGCTCGCACATGACAATGAAATATTATATATAATGGATGAAGTCCAGACAGGTTTTGGGAGAACTGGAACATTCTTCGCATCAGAATATTTTGGTGTCGACCCTGATATTATGTCCGTGGCTAAATCCATTGCTTCGGGAATACCAATGGGTGCATCGGTTGTAAAAAGCAAATATGATTTTGAAAAATCTGGGCTGCATTCCAATACTTTTGGCGGGAATCTTCTGGCTTCAGTTGCAAGCCGTGCAACAATTGAGGAAATAAAAAATCAGGATATGCTCGGAAATGCCAGAAAAATGGGAGACTATATGAATAAAAGATTGCATGAACTGCAGGAAAAGTACGATAACATTGGAGATGTGAGAGGGCTTGGATTAATGCAGGCAATAGATTTTGTTAAGAACCGGAAAACGAAGGCACATTTCAGCGAACTGAGAGATAAAACTATAGAAAATGCATACAAAAAAGGGCTTATACTGCTTGGAGCTGGAGAAAGCGGAATTCGTTTCATACCTCCACTTATAATAAATGAAAAACAGATCGATGAGGCAATGAATATACTTGGAAGTTCAATAAAACAGAGCTTATAAATTTAAATAATTTATTAAAGTTGTAAGTGGGAGGCCATTTTCCCATCTCAGTATATAATTTCCCGTTTTTGTAACTTCCTGCTTTGGAAGAAGCTCATAAAGTCCCCTCATTTTTCCCTTATAACTATAATTGCTCTCTATTGAAAAGAACCTCCAGAAATCACCCTTATAATTTTTTAATCTGTATGCATAAGTTATAAAAAGCCCGGATAAGATACATCTATTATGCAATTTTAATGCCTGATCCTGCTTGGTTCCGGAGGCTTCACTGAATGCTAAATGGTCTCTGGATGAGGATTTTACCTCTATAACAAGAGAATAATCATCACGCAGAGCCACAAGATCTGCCCCAAATGATCCTGCTGCCCTTGCAACATAGAATGGTTTGTCGAATATTGTATATATTGTATCCCTTGACACCGGATCCAGATTTTTTGCTATTCTTTCCACCGTGTTTTTTGTTCCTGATAGTATGTTCATTAATTCTCTTTCATATATGCTGCCGTTCATTTCAATCACTGAATTAAATTTTCAGGTCTTTTCTTATGTTCTTTAAAGAGTTAAGGCGATATTCAGACCTTTTTATGGCTTCCTCAAATCTGGCCTTTTCATCTGAAGTTTCAGGAATAATTTCAGGTATCTCTGAAGCATGGCCATTCTCATCAATTGCAACATAAGTAAAAAATGCTCTGGTCGTGACACTTTTATTTCCAGTTTCCACATTTTCCGAGGATACGTCAATTTCAATTTCCATTGTTGATTTAGTAGTGTAAGTAACCATAGAGTGCAAATGAACTATATAACCGAGTTTTATTGGCGAAAGAAAGAACAGGCTGTCTATACTCCCTGTTACAACCTTTTTTCTGCAGTGCTTAAATGCAGTTATGCTTCCTATATTATCCATCCATTCTACAAGGCGTCCACCATATAAATCACTAAACATGTTTGTATCTTCAGGGAGTACAATAATCTCCGAATTAACTTCTGATTCGCTTACTCTTTTTTCCATGCAGGTTTATTATAGATAATTTAATAATCTTATCATAAATACTTAATTATTGATGATGCTTCATGCAGAGAATTGTAATAGCAGCAGTCCAGAATGGTTCTGGAGAAAATACGGAAAATCCGAATTTAACTTTTTTTGAAGAAATATTCAAAGAGTTTGGTAAAACTATTTCCGAAAATGAAATTGTATTTACTTATAGCTGCAAATATGCATGGTATCCAGATCAGAGTTTTATTTCGATAAGTTCTATATTGAACACTTATGATCGCATTAAATATAGAGCAGGGTATTCCAGAGATATTGTACCAGTTCCTGCCAGAGTTGAAATTTCCAGGGTTTCATCTGCTAACAATGCTTTATCCAATAATAAAAACGGCGATAGAAATGGAGTCAACAAATTAATAATGGAGCCGGTACCGGTGGATGTGCTGGAAAAATCCGCAATAATGGCACTTTTATCAGATGGATATTTGCCTATTGTAATACCGGATTTTCCAGTTGCAAAGGAGCTTCAGTATTATTCTGATTCAAAGGAAAGTGTTGATATTTATTCGGCTTCTTCCCTGCTTGCAACTCTTATAGAAGCCGATAAACTTATAATTATATCTGAAAGAAGATTGGCCATTGACAATATTGAAACATTAAAAAATATAAAATATGCCAGACTAAGGGAGTTATTTTATAATAGCTCCTTTAAAGACCCTGAAATGCTGAAAATAATAGGGGCAATGCTGGATTTTATTTATAAAGGAGGAAAAGCTACTATGCTTATTTCATCCAATATGGAAAAGGTAATAGATATTAAAAAATAATTATTCATTGTTACTGCTTATTACAGCATCAGGGTGAACAAAACATTTCCTGCATCTGGGCTCATAACTTTCCATTCCCCCTATTTTAATCTGTTCGCCGAATACTTCTTTGCCATTCATAATTCTCTGTGTAAATGTTGCATCCTCGCCGCATCTGGCACAAACGGCTGTCAGAGAATAAACCTGATCAGACCTTGCTATGATTTCCATAGATGTTTTAAACGGGGTACCAAGATGGTTCTTGTTCAATGCAGCGATATAAACAATTTTATTTTCACTGGCGATTTTATCGGCTATTTCTGGCAATATTGAATTATGGTTCCAGAATTGTGCCTCGTCTATGCCTATTACATCAACATTTTTTGAAAGTTCATACATTTTTTTCACTCCTTCATTATCAACATTAAGAACTATTGCAGGAAGCCTCATTCCCTTATGGGTTGTTACAAACGTTGTATCATACCTTTTATCAATTTCTGGCTTAAACAGCAATGTGTTCCTTCCGGCCAAAATTTCGCGCTCAAGCAGTTCAATTAATCTGGAAGTTTTCCCAGAAAACATTGGGCCTGTAATTGTTATTAGTTTGCCCATACTGATGTTCTTCATATTTTCGTATAATTAACTTGTATATGTTTTTTGACTCTCCGGAGCTATGGTTGTTAAAAATAGAAATTGCGGAATCCTTCAATTGTATTTAATTCCAGGCATTTATTAATATTCTATTAAATTTAATTTAACTGCATATTTTTTCTGCATTCGTAAGAATTTATTTCCAATTGTTATTCCATACTCATAACCCGGTAAAAATACACATATTACTCAATTTATGTTATTTTGCTCAGTTTCGACTATGACATACTTTTAATGCGCTTAATTATCATCTTCGAAAATCTTATTTGTATAGACATGATTATGGACATACCCGGGTGAATTAATGGAGGCAGAGATAACAAATTTTAGAGAATATTATGATAACAAAATCATAACAGCGTTGATAGGGATAGAAGCGGATGTAAACAACGTAGATACAATTGGAAGGATAATTGGAGAAAACAAAAACGTCGAAGAAATATTTGTGGTTACCGGTGAATACGATTTATTGATCAAAGTCAGATTTCCCGATTACGTAGCTCTTGAAAAGTTCATAGTTAATAACCTTAATTCAATAGAAGGGATAAGAAAATCCAGAACAATGATGGTATTGTCCATCATTAAGGATGTATATATGAGGTGATATAATGGATGAGAATTTATTTAATGAAGTTATGGCACTGATGGATGATCTGGAAGATGATTCCTCCATGCCAAGAAATGTTAGAAAGACCTCTGCTGAAGCAAAGGAGAAGATGAAAGAAGATAAGGAAAGCCTTGATCTCAGGTGTGCTACTGTCATATCCAAACTTGATGATATGTCCAATGACCCGAATGTACCCTCACATGGCAGGGCAGCAATATATACCATAATTAGCAAACTGGAAGCACTTTCTAAATCATAAATTAATTTATGGAACAACGAAAAATGTTTCAGTTATTATATATTAATTTTTTTTTACATAGTTAAATATTTATAACATTATAATATTATTAACAGATTAAAATGGCGCTTTCTGAAGAAGTTAACAAATTAGCGAAATACTTGATGGTGTCGGACATACCAAGAAGTGTGGCATACACGCTTGTGTACATAAAGGACAAGGGAGAAATAACATCTGTAGAGATAGAAAGGGAAACTGGTTTAAGGCAACCAGAAGTATCCATAGCAATGCAATGGTTACGCAGAAAAAACTGGATAGTAAAGCGGAATATGAAAAAAGAAGGCAAGGGCCGGCCCATACATGGATATAAACTATCAAAGGATTTCAATGAAATACTTGAAGAGATAATAAATGAACGTGAAAAAAAGATAGATGAAATAAATAGCACGATAAATCAGTTAAAAAATTTTAAAAATTAATATATTATTTTTATAAATAATTTTTAAACATAAAAATATTAATTGTATATTGCTATATTGGGTTATGTCATCTATCGGACAATCTATTGTTGCTGGATTAAAATCAGGATTCATATATTTTCTTATTGCATCTATAGTAAATGTACTGATAATTTACATATTTATAGGTGAAATTGCCTTTGCATACGGTATACTCATTACTTCTTCTAAGGCCTCGCTTTTATTTACAGTTTTAATCATTCGCCAGGTATTTGATATATTTTTGCTGGGCATAATTTTTGGAATAGTTTATTCTATTCTGCTTGCAAAGTATTTTGATATTCTTCCCAGAAATACACTGAATGGAAAAATAAAATTTCTTGTAATAGCATACTGGCTCGTGTTTTTTGTTATTATTACAGCAGATGAACTTGGCATAGCTGGAATGTATAGCATGATTTTCTATTTCGTATCATACGTTGTTGCAAATTTCCTTTTAGCACTTTTATTTGGGAATCTGTTAAAAAAATATAATTCCAGATATTTGAATCAAAGTGCATAATAATATTTGTCGATAATTTGTACTCTAATATTTGTATTATACCATTCAATATGACTTTTTACTCCATTTTCATAAACTGATGGCAAAAATGGCGTTTTTAGTAGTAAATTATTTTCATCATCCAGCTTGCATTCAACATAGCTCAGTGGAATGCCAAAGGATCCTTTTCTGATATCATCAAATGGATTTATATGCGTGGTAAGTGTGTATTCATCTGATCTGCCCATTATCAAGGGAATTTTTGTAAATTTATTAAGAGCATTTTCTATTTTAGGAGCGAAAAATGGCATTATGCAATATTTTACACCAAAAATATTTGTTTTAATATCCATTATTTTGGAATAAAAATCTGGATTCCCTATTAGAAAATCCGGAGTGGTTCTGGATATGCTGCTAATCTTATCGATTATAATAGTTCCTGAAAATGTGAATGGAAGCAATAGGGAATATACTATTCCAAGAGGAGTTGAAGGCACTATTGATGAGAAAAATTTAGGGCGTGCGTCAAACTTTGGTAACCAGTAATTTAGTATAAATGTTGATTCCATGAATTTTTTCACTGTAAATACAAAAAGTTTATCGTGAATATAAAACATAATTTCTGAAAAGCCAGATTCATCAGAACCATGATCATTATTCCCGCTGTATATAAATTCAAAAAATTTCAGTATATTTTTTCCATATTTTATCCGTTTATAATGTTTTATAGTGTATATTATTGCTTTGCCAAGAGTGAGAAAATCGTCAGGGTCCGATACAATATATTTTATTTTCTCATTAATAGCCTTTGAAACAAATTTTTTGCATATTACTATTACATTTATGCCATGCTTTTCTGCATACTCATTAATTGTTTTTTCGTCAAGATTCCCATCAATTATAAGAGGGGCAGCTCCAATTTTAAAGCATGAAAGCATGGAAATGATATATTGGGGCGAATAATCCATTGCAATTCCTATTATGTCGCCTTTCTTCACATTCAATACATGCTGAAGCTGATATGCCATGGAATCAATATAACGGAGTAATTTTGAGTATGTTATGTATTTCTCATAAAATATTATTGCAGGCCGGCTTCCATTCACTTCCGTATTTCTCTCCAGAAGTGCGTATGCTGAAATGTTTGGTATATTCACATGCCCATTTAAGGCTTCAATCATTATAATAGAATGGCTAAAAAGGTTTAAATCTTATTATTCAGAACATTTTTAATATTTTCTATCATATCCATTACACTGTAATAATTGCCATATTTTTTATATGCTATTTCACCGCATTTTTTATTGATCATTGAACCAAGTACGGCAGAATTAAATGGACTTACTTTACGTGATGCAATGCCTGCAACCATTCCTGCCAGCACATCTCCTGTTCCGCCCATTGTCATTCTGCTGTTGCCGCCACAGGAGCGTTTTATTTTGTTGCCATCAGTAATTATATCAATTTCTCCTTTTAATAAAACTACAATTTTAAATTTTTTCGCAACGATCATTGCATTTTCCTCAGTAGGATCCATTCCCGTAAATGCAGTAAATTCCATCCTATGTGGCGTTATTATGGCATTTCTGCCAGCAACTTCTTCAGGTTTTATAACTTTCAAAGCGTCTGCATCGAGAATTAATTGCCCCTTATAATTACTCAGCGCATATCTCATTAAATCTATTGCATCCTGGGTTTTTCCCATTCCTGGGCCAATAAGCAGTGAATCCATTTTTGATAAATCTGGAAATTTCGAATTTTTTACAGAATAAAACATCAATCCCGGATTGTAGGAAAGTATTATTGGCCTATTTTCATTGTTTGAAAATACCTTAACAAGATCAGGGCCTGCATTATATGCCGATAATGATGACATAACTGCTGCTCCTGTAAATTCCCAGCCGGCAAGAATTCCAATTACACCATTCATTCCCTTATGGGATTCTGGACTGGAAACGGGCATATACACCATGTCTCCTGGCCCTGCGGTGGATTTTATTGCCTCTGGAATTCCAATATCGCATACAGAGATTTCGCCACTGTTTTCTATTCCCATTCCAGTTTTAATATCTGTAAACGTAACAGTATACTCAGGTTTTATCTTTTTGCTTGATGGGAATCCTGAAGGCACATCTATTGATATAACTGGCTTTCCGCTTTTGTTTATAGTATCGATAATATTGCTATATGGTTCCCCAGGTTCATCCTTAATTCCTGTGCCAAATATTGAGTCAATAATTATATCTGACTCTGAAATTATGAGTTCGAGAGATGATACAGAACAATAAATTCCGTTGTAATCATTGAAAGCCCTTCTGGATTCCGGAGTTTTCAGGCTGTTTATTCCTTTAATTAATATAACCGAAACTTTATATTTTTTAAGAAGGTATTCTCCAGCGCATATACCATCTCCTGCATTGTTGCCGGTACCACATATTATAGCTATTGATTTTGCAGCAGGAAACTTTGATCTTACAAAATCTGATACAGCTTTGCCTGCATTTTTCATCAATTCATATGTATCGCCATAAATGCTCTTGTAATTAATATCCATGCATTTTTCATCAAGATAATCCATAAAAAAATATTGTTATGGCGTACTTAAACATAACTCAACGAATAGCTGAAGAATTCACATTAATAATATATATGACATTGTAATAATTAATTATGTCAAGAATAGTATTGCATGAAAGAGATAAGCCCTATATGGTAAAAGTCGGTGATAAAGAACTCCATCTTTGTGCCTGTGGATTGTCAGAAAATAAGCCATATTGTGATGGGCACCATATGAAAACCACTGATGAAGGAAATAAATTATATGTTTATGACCACAACGGAAATAGAATGGAAGTAAGTTCATTTTATAAAAAAGAATGAATAAATTAAATTTAATACCGCTCAGCTTGCCCGTCATTAATCATTCAATCATTTATCAATAAATATCATCATAGCGGTATTTCATTATTATTTTATTGTATATTAAATTTTAAACTTATAAGATTCCTGAAGTTTTTAATGCATCATTTTCTTCCTGTACTGACATTAATTGAATTTAAACTAGCCACGCAGTAAATCAGATAATTTTAAAGAATAAATATTTCTATAAACTTAAAAAATAAAAATGGGGCTGCCCGAATTTGAATCGGAGTCTCAGGCTCCCAAAGCCCGTAGGATACCAAGCTACCCCACAGCCCCTTGTAACTACAGTTTAAAAAGGTATATAAAATTTATATTTATTGTTTGGTTTTAACAGTTTTTTTGGGAGTAGGAGTTTCAGGTATGAGTTTTGCAATTCTGTGGTTTGATACATAGGCATAGTATATCATCATCAGTACAAGCCATGTTCCGCCTATAAATGAAATTAGAAATACCAGATATTGCATTGGTGTATCCGTTGTAACAGCAGGTATATAGGATACTATGTTTGCATTTCCAAATACATATGGATATTCCTTTAATTCCAGAAAAACGAGTGATATAATAGTTAACAATATAATAAATGGCTTATATGATGCAATATATGTTGTTTCTTTGAAGATATAGAGTATGGGTATAATTAGAGCCAGTATTATTGGTATTATTATATAAATATTATTGACTGTATAATCCTTTGCTGTTATGGAATAATAAGAAGACATAAATATGGCCAGTCCTATTGCAACAAGTATTAATGGAAGGAATTTGCCAGTAGGCGTTTTTATATCAGTTAATTTGTAAAATACCATTCCCAGTCCATTTGCCATTATCAGGGCTCCGATAATAAATCCTATGACGCCTAAATGTGAGTAGAATACACCGAAATTTGTATAACTGTCAGAATATGGTTTATATGAAACTGCACCATAGCCATAAAGATGGACGCCGTATCCGCTTGATATTGCTGCAAGTATAGAGAGTGCCATTATACCCATAATAAAGGTTGCAACCGTATATACAAAATAAAGTTTCCTCTCATCAAAATATTGTTTTTCATGCCATATAAATTCCGCATATACGATAAAAGAGTTTCTTACAACAAGGAAGAAGATAAATGTTGCAAATAATGGAAATAATGCATATGATATTGAAGGCATCAGTATCGGTATAACATTTTCCATATCTACAAGCCACAGTACGAAGAATGTTCCAACAACTTCCCAAACCGGGACTATGTAAGATAAAACATTTATTCTGGTTTTATTTTCTTTGAATCTTGTTGCAATTGGAACAACAGCCATCATTTCTGTTGAAAACATAGTAACCATGGATGCCACTACCACGATTAAAAATAGTACATCAATATTTAAACCGTAAATTAAATCTGCCATTTATCTCACCTCATCCCTGCTTTTGCGGAAACACCTTTGTTTCTCTTTCTTTCTTCTTCCATCTTTAAATCATCTTCGCCCAGTTTTAAATCTTCCTCTACATTAGATAGTTTCATGACCTTCCCTGCGAAATAGAATGTCACGGGGAACACTATGAGGTAGAATGCTATAATTGCTATTCCAAGCGGAAATACAATTGGTGAGGTTGATGCAGCCTGAGCTATGGTCATTGTTCCATAATATTTAACGCCGTTGACGACAAAACCTCCGGCTACGGGTGATCTTATAATAAATGGAACTCTTCCTACTTCTGCTGTGTACCATCCATCTTCCATTGTAAATACACCCATTATAGCAAAGGCAATTCCTGCAAGAAGTGTGGTTTTGTTGCTTAATGGGTCTTTTTTCCTGAAGTACTGTATTACTACATATAACCAGTAGAAGCCCATTAGCATTCCAAAGCCAACCATCAGATCAAGAGTGTCATGCACTACGTATGGAGGCCAGACACCGTAATCCGTAACACCATTATACGTTGTTAAGGGTATAAGGCCAGGAATTGAACCTTTGCCAAATGTGAAAGGAAACGCCAGAAGAGATTGTGCATATGGAAATGATGGTGCATAAGCCAGTTTATGATTTATGAGTATACCAAAAATATGCTCAGGGGCCATGGTTGCAAATGATGTCCCTATTGTCGCATGCAAATCAAGCTCCAGTGCGGTATATTTTATTGGCTCTATAACCATTAAAGTTGAAAGCTCGTTTGACCCTGTTGCCCCAAGGTATATAATATCGAGAATCATAAATACTGCAGCTATATTGATTCCTCTTCTGTAAACCATCTTTTCGGACATATTTGTTGTTTTTATGTATTTATATATTAAATATCCAAGAATCATTGCTATGCCTGCGTAATAAACAGCGCCGGACATATGGAGTTCTTCAGCAGCAGTAGAAGCTGTGAGAAATGGTGCAAAAGGATTTACATTTGTTACCTGTCCTGTAGTCACAAATTTCTCTACATTAAAACCATTTGGAGTGTTCATCCATGCATTTATTTCAGTAACTGTAAAAGCTGATAGATATGTTCCTATTGTAACAGCAAGGCTCAATCCCCAGTGCTCCCATCTATTTTTAAAATCCTTCCAGAAATATACATACATTGGAAGGGCAATAGCTTCTAGCAGGAACGAAAATACTTCAACATAGAAAGGACCCATGGAAACCTCCCCAACCAGCTTCATGAAATTTGGCCAGAAAAGGAATAATTCCATAGCCATTACTGTTCCTGAAGCAGTACCAACGGCAAAAAATATGACAAGTGCTTTAGATAGTTTGTATGCAAGCGTGTCATAATATTTATCTTTCTTTTTCAGTGCAAGGAATTCTGCAATGGTTACCATAATTGCAAGGCCCATACTCAATGAGACCAGCAGTATATGCGAAGATATAGTGTAAGCGAACATTGCACTATCCCAAACCGGATATGATATGAACATGTTTACCAAAAACGTAATTATAAAATCATATTTAAAGTTAATTTTATTCCCAGAGTAACTAAATTATTCTATAATTTCAGAATCATGAAAAAATAATCATAAATTATTAATCAAATATAAAAATATTTTCATTAAACTATTACCGGTTTGAATGGTTTAATTATATTTTTTTCGGCTGCTCTTTTATAATATAAATCAAGGGCTTTTCGTCCGGTTTCCCCAAAGTCTATAGAAAGATCATTTACATACATTAAAATAAATTTTCTTTCCAGTTCAAAATCATCATATCTCGAATATTTCATGGCATATTTTACTGCATCTGTTTCATGTTCTTTTGCATATTTTATTGAATTTTCGAAGTCGGTTTTGTACTTTAATTTGTATTCAAGAGGCATGTCCTTTTTAATTGCGTTGAATCCCAGCGGTATTGGAAGGTCCCCTGCATATTTTTTCCATTCATCATAAAGGCTTAAAACCTTTACAAGGCCTTTGTTCTGGAAAGTTAATTGCTCATCGTGAATTATTATCCCTGCATCGACTTCATCTTCCATAATTGAATTTACTATTTTATCAAATCTTATTTCCTTAAATTTTCCTGCTTCAGGGGCAAACATTCTGTATAACAGTTCAGCAGATGTATATTTTCCCGGTGTGGCTATTGTTTTGCCTTTCAGGTCAATTTTATTTTTTGCTATTACAAGTGGGCCATAGGTCAATCCAAAGCTTGCTCCTGATGTTGTAAGATCATATTTATCGGCAACATGCATGTAACCGTTTGCTGATATTGCAGTAACATCATAGTTGGCATCAACAGACTCTCTGTTAAGTGTTTCGATATCCTTTACAACCTGTTCATAATCAAAAGATGTTTCTATCTTGTGCTCAAACATGGCGTAGAACATAAATGCGTCGTCCGGATCCGGTGTGTGTGCTATTATCATTTTCATACATATATATTGCAATAAAGTAAAAAGTATTTCCTCTTATGAATATTTTTTTGGAATTGAAATATGATGTGGTTAATTCACTCAAATTAATGCTTTTACCGTAGTTTGTATTCTATTTTTTCAAAAACTCAAATTCCTGTAAAGCTGGATAAATAAAAAAATATTCTATTAAATAGAGCTGATTATATAAAAAATAAAATAATATTTATCAGGAATTTATTACAAATTTATATCCATATTCTATTATACCGCTATCCCCATCCTGCCTTATTTTTCTGAAGACTGCATGAACCTTGGTTCCAATGTCAACATCACCAGGATCGCAATCAACGATCTGAGCAGTTATTACAGGGCCTTCCTTCAATTTTATAAGGGCAAGTATATATGGAACCTGCCTTTTAAATGCCGGTGCTGCATCATGGACAAGTGTGTGTGAAATAACTTCACCATCACCACTGAATTTTATTTTTTCCATCTTTCCAATAGATTCCCTGTGGCATTTAGGGCATATATCTCTTGGAGGAAAATATGAAGTTCCACAATTCATGCATTTAAATCCAATAAGATTGTATCTATATTCTGTTTCTCTCCAGATTCTTGATAATTCTGTCATTTTATTCACCCAGTATGTGTATTATTGAAGATGTTCCAGTTCCAGCCATATTGTGCAAAAGTGCGTACCTGGCATTCTTAATCTGGTTAGCCCCTGCAACTCCCTTTAATTGCCTGTATGCATCTACAGCCTGCCCTACACCAACTGCACCATATGGATCTCCTTTAGCTTTCAATCCTCCAGACGGATTTACCGGCAGTCTTCCGTTCAGTTTTATATCGTCATATACTAAATCCTTTGCTTTTCCTTTTTCTGCAAATCCTAGATCTTCCATTTCCAGTAATCCATATATTGAAAATGAGTCATGGATCTCCATAAATGATATATCATCCCTTTTGATCTTTGCCTTCTGAAATACTTTTTCAGCTGCCAGTTTTGTAGAAGACAGAGTATATATTGATTTTCTGGATCCTACAGAAAGATAATCCTCAGCCACGGCAGAGCTCAATATGTGAACACCTTCGCGCTTATTTTTTTTCATGAAATCTTCGGAAGCAAGAACAAGGGCTGCAGCGCCATCACTCAGGGGAGAGCAATCCATCAGATTTAATGGGTCTGCGACTTCCACTGCATTCATTGCCTGCTGCAGTGTCAATTTATTTCTGAATTGTGCATCAGGGTTCTTTGAGCTATTTGCATGGTCATTTACAGAAAACATTGATAATGCTTCCTTTTCAACGTTAAAATCATGCATATATTTTCTGGCAATAAGAGCGGCCATTGCCGCAGGTGTTGCACCAAAAAATGCTTCCCATTCACGGTCAAGAATAGAAGATAACTTTTCAAGTATGTCACTTCCATGTATATCGGTCATCTTTTCAACTCCACCGACAACTGCCACATCGTATTCGCCTGATTTTATAGAAAGATATGCTTCCCTAAGTGCCGCAGCACCTGATGCTGTTGACGATTCAACTCTGAGTGATGGTATTCCATCTTCTGATAGGCCGGAAAAGTCCGTTATCAATGCCCCTATATTTTCCTGTTTATTTATAATTCCAGCAAGTGAATTAGCTCCGTAAATAACACCTATATCCCTGGAATATATTCCAGCATCTTCAATAGCTTTTAAACCTGCTTCTACTGCAAGGTTTCTCAATGATTTATCCCACAATTCGCCGAACTTTGTTTCTCCAGCGCCAATAATATAAACTTCATTACTCAAGGCTATCACCCATAACAATTATTTTTCTAAATTTTGTATACATAGCGTAATCTATAAATTTTACCTTTTCTATCATTTTTCTCACTGCAGGTGCGTTTTCACGCTTATAATTTTTCATATTTTCTGTTACAGTAATATCAAAAGCATCAGAACCAGCACCTGAACCAAAAGAAACAGCAAGAATTCTGTCACCGGGTTTTGCTTCATCAAGTATTGCAGATAAGCCAATCATCGTAGAACCGGAATATGTATTTCCTATATATGGCGTCATAAGACCTGTTTTATACTGTTCTTCTGTAAAACCAAGAATTTTTGCAGCCCTTGTGGGAAATTTTCCGTTTGGCTGATGGAATACTGCATAATCATAATCTGTATTCTTTGTTCCCATTCTGTCCATCATTGCTTTGGCTGCTGCTATAACATGCTTAAAATATCCCGGTTCTCCGGTAAATCTTTCTCCGTGCCTGGGATATGGCTCACCTTCCCTTCTCCAGAAATCGGGCGTATCTGTAGAGACTGACAAAGTGTCGTTGATTTCTGCAATTACATCTTCCTTACCAATAAGCATTGCTGCACCGCCAGCGGAGGCACTGTATTCAAGGGCATCCCCAGGAGCTCCCTGTGATGTATCCGATCCTATAGCAATACCGTATTTTATGTAGCCAGCATCAACCATTGCCTTAACATTCTGCATTCCTGCTGTACCTGCCTTGCATGCAAATTCGTAATCAGCGGCAAAATATTGAAGGGGCATTCCAATTGCAGCTGCAACTATGGTTGCTGTTGGCTTAACTGCGTATGGATGAGATTCTGAACCCACGTAAATTGCACCGATATCGTGTGGATTTAATTTCTTTCTTTTTAAAGCGTTTCTTGCTGCTTCAACAGAAATTGAAGCAACATCCTCATCCGGGGAAGGCACTGATTTGCTCAGTATAAAAAGGTTATTTTTCATTTTTTCTGGGTCATCACCCCATATCCTGGCGATTTCCTCTGGTTTTATTCTGTATACAGGGATATATGATCCGTAACTTACTATTCCAGACATAAAGAGATAAGTATAAGGGCATATATAAAAATTCACGTTTAATAATTCGCTTATTACCGTATAAAGAAGATAAGTTTCTGATAGTAAATTCAGTAATTAAAATCTTTTAAAAAGCTTTATATAGGATTTATTCATCGTTATGTTATGGCAAGTATAGATATTGGAGAAGTACTTTTAATTTTAGTCGTAATAATAATAGTGGCAGTCATACTTTCAGGAATTCATATTTTGAAAGAATGGCAGAGAGCACCGGTTTTGACTCTTGGAAGGTATACCGGATTGAAAGGACCGGGGCTTGTTTATGTAACGCCAATTATAAGTAAAATAACGGTTGTTCTTTCAACGAGAATACAGGCAGTGGCCTTTAAAACAGAGTCAACATTTACCCAGGATAACGTTCCTGTAAATGTCGATGCAGTTATGTATTTCCAGATTATTGACCCTGATAAGGCTATATTAAATGTTGAAAACTATGCTGCTGCAACTCAGCTTGCTGCACAGACAACATTGAGAGAAGTTCTGGGTAAATCATCATTCGATGAAATATTATCAGAAAGAGAAAAAATTGGTGAGTCCGCGAGACAGATCATTGATGAAAAAACAGAGCACTGGGGAATTAAAGTATCATCGGTTGAAATTAGGGATGTACTTGTTCCACAAACACTTCAGGATGCAATGTCAAGGCAGGCTGCTGCAGAAAGGGAAAGGAGATCGAGAGTTACACTTGCGCTTGCTGAAGTTGAAGCAGCCGGTAAAATGGTGGATGCTGCAAAACAGTATGCAAACAATCCGACAGCTTTCCAGCTGAGATGGATGGATATAGTATATCAGATAGGGCTTGAAGGAAAAGGTTCACTTATAATGATACCGCAGAATGTACCTACCGTTGGAGATACATCGCAGTTCTTTACAGCAACAGCATTAAATAATATATTAAGCAAGAGTACTGGAAATGTTGGCAACAGCACTACAAGTGGGAGTAAACAATAATTAACTGGTTTACGTCCAGATCTCCGGGCCTGTTTTCACTGAAAGGCCCATTATAATTTAATATTGTTGATAATTTTTTTCTTCTCATTGAAAATATTTTTGCCAGAAATTTATCAAAACTTTCAATATCTATATCAAATTGTTTTTTCTTTATTGATATTACGGCGGAATCTACATTCGGAACAGGAGAAAAAACTTTTCTGGTTACCTTAAAGAGTATTTTTATATCTGACCTGACAGATGCATTAACTGTAAGCCTGGAATAATCCTTTGTGCCTGACATGGCTACCAGCCTAATTGCAAACTCCTTTTGAACCATGAGTATTGCGGAGTCAAAATCAAAATTTAATAGTCTAAACAGTATTGGTGATGATAAATTATATGGTATATTTCCTATAATATGATTGTAATACGAAGGTTCTGTATCAAGAAAGCTTTCCTTAATAATTTTAAATTTTCCTGACCTGATCTCTTCTGAATATCTGATGCTTAAATTTTCATAAAATCTATGGTCAGGCTCAATAGCAGTAAGTTTAACAGGTTCTGATAATATAAGATCGGTAAGAATCCCGTTGCCGGGTCCAATTTCCAGAACACTATCAGATGGTTTTAGGCCAAGGGCCCTTACCTCACGGGCAGCAAGGTTTTTGTCGTTTAAAAATACCTGCCCGTATTTTTTTGAAAAATTTCCGGTCATTTTGCAACAAACAACTTGTATTTTTCATATCTGTTTTGCAGCTCATCCAGTATCCTGTTAACTATCATTTTCTTCGGGTTATGCACGCTTTTAACACGCTCTGATATGTCATCAAATGATTTGAAAGGAGATATTTTTCTTTCGTCCAGAATTGCCCACATACTTTTATTTCCCAGCCCCGGGAGAAGCTCCAGTGTATGCATTCTTGCATTTATTGCTTCTGCATTATTGAAAAAATTGATAAATCTACCTGGATCATCGTCTATAATACTTTCTATTGCATATGGAAGTTCGCTGATTGCCGCACTTGTCAGTTCCTTATACGTTATTCTACGTTTTATAGATATTATTTTATCTCTTTTTTCCGGTGATTTGCCAATATATATTTTATCGCCCACAGTTATCACTGCATCCGGTTTTGGCAGTATTTCAAGCAGTTTAAATTCATTTTCCCCGATTGCAAGTATAAGTGGAGATTTTCTGAAATTCTTGTCTTCAGACCTTCCCTGCGACAAATAATCTATTATGTAAGCATATTCTTCCATTTATAAAACCCTAAGTATATCGATTGTACTATCTAAAACTTTGTTATCTACAGTAATGTTATACGAGTTTAATATTGCCATTAGTTCCTCAGGTGTAGAAGGCTTAATGTCTATAATTTTAATTATTGTTTCCTTTGGAAATTTGTGCACTTTAAGTATATCGTTATAAAGTTGTTTTATGTCGAAATCCTTGTCATACTTTAAAAATTTCTCCACATATGTTAAAGTATCGTTTTCGCTTGTGGTTCTATCTTCTATGTTTATAAGGGCATTATAAACTTCGTTATTGGTTTTATAGGTTATTTTCATTGAGTTAACCTCTTGAGATGAACAGGCGCAGATATTATTTTTCTCTCTGTATTCCCAATTTTAATTTTAAGTATGTAGCAACTACCCTGCATACCTGTAATTTTTCCTGTTCTTCCCTGGAAGTTATGAAAAGGCATTCCTTTCTGTATGGCTGGATCAATTACAACTGCAACTGTTTCACCTACTTCAAATTTCTTTAAAAGGCTATTTACCTTTGGCATTCCTCTCTGTTTTATTTTCTTCTTTAACTTGCTTCTTGAACCTGATCTGGTTCCATTAGACATTGTTGTCATATTTATTCACCTCTCTATTTTTAATACATCCAGGCATTTTACTTTCAATTGAGCCCCATAGACTGAAGAAAGATTTGGCACCGTTCTTCCATTGTCGCCATTTATTAATTCCTTTATATATGTCCCGGATTGAGCCCTTATTTTTATTCTTGCTTCCTTATCATGTATATCTTCTATATTTATATATTTTATTTCTTTTTTTCTTACAAGATCGGATCGATTGCCGGAAACTCTTTCCGGAGTTCTCTGCGATATTGTATAATTTTCAAATTTGGAAGCGGATTCCTGAAGCTTTTTTTCATTAAATGGATCTATGCATTCTATTGTTGCCAGATATGTCTTGTCGTAAGCAGCTTCCTTTATTTGCTTTATAGTTTTCTTATCTGTAAATTCAAGATCTGAAATGTATATGTTATTGCCGGAATTATTCACTTCGTCCATAAACTCTTTCAAGGAAATGTTTCTTATTGCAGGTTCATTAATCTCCATGACAAACTCCCTTCCATTGCCAAGCATCATGACATCAACATCTTCCCTGCCTGACCCATGGAATTTATAATTTTTTCCTCCTGCAAGTTTTAAAAGTATTTCACCTATAATTGATTCCAGTGTATCACCGGTTCCATTCAGCCACCTTGTTTGAGGCATATCCCTTCTTTTTTTTATATATGTTCCATAGATATATAATGGCTTTACTATAAGTTCCACATTATCATAAATTGTATTGATTTCGATTAATATGTCTGAATCTTTTGAAAATTCTTTCCCTGTTATCTTTGTAAAATATTTGCCAAATTCTCTGTTAAATTCCTTTTTTATGCTTTCTCCATTATTGCCAAATTTATTCTGAATTAGTTCCTCTTCCAGCATTATTTCCGGTTCGAATTTTGAACCAATTAATATTGTTGAGTACTCTCTGGTTCCTATTGCATCTTTTACCATACTGGAATATTTTTCAAAGTCATTGAAAATTCCCCTACAAATTCTGCATGTATCCGGCACATTTACCGGACCGTAAAACGCTTTATATGCAAACTCCAGTTTTGTTCCTCTCTCATAATCCGTAAGCCCTGTATCAATATTTGCAAAAATGCGGCCTGTACATCTTATGCACAGTCCATCTGTAAATAATTCTTTAAAATCTTTCATAAAAAAATTATCTGGCCTTTACTACTTTTTCTACGTTAGGCCTTTCCTTTATAAATACCCTTGAACCACATTCACATTCTATATCTGTGGTGCCAAAGGATTTTTCAAGCTGTCTTCCACATCTTATGCATTTATACATGGTTGTTTATCTCCTTTACAGTTTCACTGCTGTATTCCGGTGTGTATGATCCACCGGCAAATTTGTAACCGCAATGCCTGCATTCCCATATACCATTGGCTATTCTCTTAACTTTCTTCTGCTTGCATGATGGGCATGTATAAAAGCTGATTTTCTGTTTATATATTTTATTCCATGCTTTTCTTACTGTAACACCATACCTTGGACCGAAACGGCCTGAAGCCCCTACTTTTACTGTGTGTTTTGTCATATATTCACCTTAAATATGTTTCCCTTAATTTATTGCCTGTATTACTTGATGTTTTTATAGCTTTTCTTATTTCATCAAGTGAAAATTCTCCAATTTCGCCTTTTTGCATGGCATGAATATTGTGATCCTCTGAAATTGTTACAGTTATTCTACCATTTGAAATCTGTTCTTCTTCAAGATCCGGATCACATATAAGTTCATCACCGATTTTTGCCATGGTAACAGCCACTGGGGTTGCATTGAGCGGAAGTTTATAATCCTTTTGCCCGATTTTGGAAGCTGGAACAACGGTATTTTTTAATGCAGCAACAACTGCAATTGTAGCTGCATCTATTATATTTCCATCATAATTTAACACATCTATATCAACAAATATCATCCATACTCTTTTTCCGGATTCTATTACCAGTTTTGATGTATCAACCATCTTGCTTTCTCTTATTCCTCTGTCAACAACTCTGGAATATTCAATTGCCTGCTCACTTGGAGGGCCGGATTCAAAGGTTGGAAATGCCATTGGAAGCAACTCTATATTCAATGCCATTACACCACTGTCAGGAGAATCCTCAAATGGAGTTCCTTCTTCAACCTTTATTCCAGCTACAACTTTTGTTTTACCTAGCTCTACCATGGCGGATCCGGCTGCTTTTGGAATAAAATTTTCGGTTATTTTAATTTCCCTATAATCTTCCAGCCCTCTTCCGTCGAGGCGTTTTCCTGTTTTTATGCTTTCTAATATAAATCCCTTTCTGATTTCGGATAATACTGCACTTGAATCCATCGGCATTTTTATTCACCATCCTCTAAACTGTATTTGCTCATCAAAGCATTTCTCTGCAATTCTGAAATTCTGGGCATTGCATTCATCATCATTGATGTGGCCTGATTCAATTCATCCTCAGACACATCGCCATCAAGCTGAAGAAGAACAACTTTTCCAGTTCTTGGCAGGATTGCCATGGGTATATCTGCCTGCCCGAAATTATCTTCATCCTTTGAAAGATCAAGGACAATTTTTCCATCAGCTTTTCCTGCTGTGCATCCTACAACAATATCTCTCATTGGAACTCCAGCATCTGCTATAGCTACTGATGCGGCTGTAAGGCTTGCAATTCTTGTTCCTGCATCAGCTTCTAGAACCTGTATAAAAACATCAATTTCCGCTCTTGGAAGTTTTTCCAGAACTATTGCAGAAGACAAAGCTTCGGAAATTACCTTTGATATTTCCATGGTTCTTCTGTCGGGACCGGGGCGTTTTCTTTCTTCTACTGAATATCCTGACATATTATATCTGGCTTTTACTATAGCCCTGTCAATATTCTGTGCGTGCTTTGGATATGCTTCCCTTACATAAACGGCCACCATAATTTTATTTGCTCCCCATTCTATAAAAGCTGACCCATCTGCACGGTCAACTACACCGGTCTGAATCTTTATAGGGCGCATTTCATTAAGGGCACGCCCATCCAGCCTGAGCCCATCATCTCTAATCAATTTTATATCTCCTTCCATTAATTTTCACCTTTCATATTCTTAAGATATTCTTCCATCCTATCTGTTAATCCTATTGTGTGTGCTTCCTTTTCAACTATTCTTATTGCTGCTACGGCTTTCTTAACATTTTCAAGATCACCGTCGATCCAGATAAATCCGTTCTGGCCTACAATTATTTTGGTATTTGTATAGTTTTTTATAATATTTATCATATTCCCTGCTTTGCCTATAACACGTGGAACCTTTGGAGGCTTTACGGATATAACACGCCCTGATTCCAGTTTTCTCATTCCGTTATCTCTCATTGATACCCAGCTTTCCTTTATCTCGTTGGATACTGAAATCCTTGCATATATATAATCACCAACCTTTAAATAACGGCTAAGGTCGCCAGAAGAAACGCGCCACGGAGTGTCGTTCATATGCATAATAGCATAATATGGTGAATTTATATCCACTGTCCACATTGTTGGGCCTATATCCATTATTTTTCCAATAACCTTATCATTGGTTCTGGGCAAATAAGGGCTGTTGAATGGAGCTACATCAACAAATTTCTCACTTTCCTGAATTACGCCAAAGTATTCAGAAAAAAATTCTGAATCAGATTCATATATACCATTTCTGGGTTTTAATTCTGCTATCTCTATTTTATCCCCAGGATAAACTATTTTTTTTGTCTCCAATTGAATACACCTTTTACTTTATGAAATATACATTCGTAATATATTTATCTTTGTGATTGATTTTACATTAATATATAAATGATTTTAATAGTAAATGGATTTAAAAATCATTTTAATAATTTTATGTCTGCCTCACCATTTGTTTTTCTGTTCACTAGATCCATCAAATCACCCTGCATTCCTGCCGGTATTTCCACAACACATATGTAATCACCTGCATTTGACCATTCTTCTTTTAATATGGTACCCATTTTCGCAATATCACCGTAAAGCCTTCCATATGCGTCACCAGAAAGTTTCACTGCGAGCCTTGCCTTTTCCATCCTTATTGGTATCAGTGGCCTTATTGCTTTGAGCACCATTTGAACCTGTTCATCAACTCCTTTAAACGGATCTATCCGAACTTTTGCCTCCTCCATAGCTTCTTCTATCCTTATTGCCGGTATTGGTGTATTGGTTTGTGGATTTATTGCTTCACGAACAAGTTCATTAATTACCTGTTTTCTTTTCAATTCAAGCATTTCCCTTCTCTGATCTGTTGTTAACTGAATCTGCCCTCTTTTTATTATCTCTATTGCAATCTGAGCTATATCTGTAGTTTTAAAAACGTGCTTCAGTATTTCTTCATTTGTCCGTTCACCTTTTTTTGCATCCTTAAATATTTCAGGCAATGCGAGATCGTTTTCAAGATCTATTTTTCCATTCCGTATTCTGGAAGCTGCGTCAGGATCCACAAGGATTTCAAAGCGATAACCGTTATATTCAAATCTTGCGATTACTGCTTCATCTGTACTTACCATTGTTGATAATGATTTATTTAAATAAAAAATTATACTTTTATTTTATTTTTTGGTACCGATGCAATAAGGAAAAATATAGCACTTATACTTGAGATTAAAACAAATACAAAGGATATTTCATGATCGAATAAAAACAGAGCGGCAAATATGGTGCTGCCAAGAAAGCCTGATATTGCCTTTCCTGTGTAGAATACTCCATTGTTAGCAGTGGAGAACCTTGAACCAAAAATATCCCCTATTAATGAGAAATACATAGAAATCATTGCACCTCCGAAGAATCCTATAAATATTATTGCGAAAACATACATCCTTAAAATTAAAAATATTGATCCAAGTATCAAAAATGAATCTATCAGCATAACGACTTTTGTTCGTCCAATAAGGTCTGATATATATCCAAGTATAGGTCTGCTTACACCACTGAGAAGTGGGAATAATGAAACAAGTATTGTAAATTCAACAAGTGGCAGTGTTTCGCCCAGATATCCAAATGAAGCCGAAACTACTATTAATGGAATGGCACCCAGTATAAATGATATATACAGTATCCAGAATCTCTTGTTTTTAAGATTCTTGGATGTTTTTTCACCGACCAGTGCCTGAGTTTCCGGATATTTTGCCTTCATTAAAAGTACAGGAAGTATAATTATTTCCGAAACTCCTATTATAAGCATTGGTTCCCTGAATGACACTGCCCTTGCTATGAAAATGTTTGCAACCGCGGCGCCCAGTCCAAATCCCAGCGAAACAAATCCCACCGCAAATCCCCTCCTGCCTTTAAACCATTTAACTGCAAGATTTGTGGATATGCCATATAATATTCCTTCTCCAATGCTGCCCAGTGACCACAGTATATAAAAAAGGTATAGATTGCTGATAAATGAGGTGCCCAGAAATCCAAGAGAGGATAAGACTGCTGAAAATATTCCTATATTTCTTGGCCCATTCTTGTCAGCAAAATAACCGCCAACACCCTGAAAACCTGTAGAAAATATGGCAAAGAGGGTAAAAGCAACTTCTATTTCCACAAGAGAAACGTTTAATCCTGTTTTAAGCAAGGGCTCAAAAACGTTCCATGAATATTGATAAAGTGAATTAAAAGACATTATTACAACGCCGATTATAAGATAACCTTTTTTCACATATCAAAATTAAGTTTAATAATATAAATATTCTTACAATTTTTGTTTCATTCGAATTCTTTTAATAAATTTGTTTATTGCAAAGATTCCCCAGATTGATTCTATAACTCCGAATGGATATACTCCTGAGAGAATACCATAAATGGCTGAACCGAAGCACATCAATGCAAATAATAATGAGTATTTTGGTGCCCTAGATTCCAGAAGATAGAATACCATCATCATTGCAAGGACTGTTGAACCGTAAAGAGTCAATAAAGTTAGAAACATTATTCACAATTATATGTAACTAAAAATAATTTTGTACTTAAAATAATACAAATATTATTGTCAGCAATAAAATTACTGCAACCAGATAATCAATTTTTTCAGGTGTGAATGATGCAAGTTTTTTTATAAGAACTTTACTTAATAAAAGTGTTATCACAAGAAGGGCTAAAGCAGATGATATAACAAACAGAAACAATGTTAAATAAACGAAATGAATGCCATAAACCACGGCTATAAGTATTACTGGAACAATAGCAGGATCAGGTATTATGCTTACCAGCAATATAGATTTTTCAATTTCTTTCGACTTTGATTCCTGTTTATTTCTTTCATGCCTGGCATTAATAACTATGTATGTTGCTACAAAAATAAGCAATGCCACAGCAAAGACCTTTATATAAAACTGCGGAAAGAGATACATTCCAAATATGGCTATTGCAAATGAAAGTACAGCGGAGAAAATTCCATGGATTAACCCAAGGCCAAAAGATAATGTTCCGGTTTCACTGCTTCTGAACTTTTTATGAATGGAGTATGATAAAATTGGTGTCCAGTGGTCAGGGGCAATCATATGCAATGTTGCTATTACAATTGCCAGGCTTACGATTGCGGCTGGAAGCAGAATATAAAGTGCAAACATAAGAGCCAATAGTGTTATCGTATAAGAAATTATATATAAAATATGGCTTTTAAATTAATTTTAAAAAATTGTTAAATAGGCAATTAATATGGATAATAGATGGAAAAAATAGAGGTTAAAAATCCCGGGCAGCATTATGTTGACAACTGGATTATCTATGATGCACTTGGTGGACCAGCCATAGATGAAAACAAATGGTCTTTAAAAGTTACCGGGCTTGTAAATAAACCGGCTGAATATACATATAAGGAATTAAATAAAATGCCAGGAATTGAATATATTTCAGATTTTAATTGTGTTACAAAATGGTCAATAAAAGAAGCTAAATTTACAGGGCCATCATTAAGGGACATTATAATGAAATCCGAACCATCGCCAGATGCCGAGTGGGTTATGTTCATATGTGCCGATGGGTATGATACGCCGATACCTTTTGATGACGCTGTTGATGAAAAGAGCGTACTTGCATTGAAAATTGATGATAAGCCCCTTGGGATCAAACACGGGTTTCCTGCAAGGCCTTTTATGCCTTCGCTTTATGGCTGGAAAAGTGCAAAATGGGTTACAGAAATAAAATTAATGGAAAAGTATGAAGATGGATACTGGGAGGCTTATGGCTACCATGAAAGGGGGAAAGTTGAAGACCAGGAACGTTTCAAGGGCTTTGAATGGAAGAAGATCAGGAGGCATTCAGAAATAGACAAATAATGTTGTATTTATAGATTTAAAGCAATTGAAATCGAATAAACACTTTCTGGATTTAATTAAATATTATTTGATTATTTATTCAGCAACAATTCCAGAGGTGCATGGTCTGAACCCTTGACATCTTCCAGTATTATGGAATCCTGAACATTTTTTATAAAATTATCACTTACAAGAAAATAATCTATCCTCCAACCTATATTCTTTTCACGGGCATTAAATCTGTAGGACCACCAGGAATAATGTTCTGATTCCTTATGGAAATACCTGTAAGTATCAATATAACCATGGGATAGCATATTTGTCATGGAATCACGCTCCTCTATGGTAAAACCAGCATTTCTTTCATTTCCTTTAGGCCTTGCTATATCTATTTCCTCATGGGCTACATTGAAATCCCCTGTAATTATAACCGGTTTTTTAGTTTTTAAGCCATCCATATATTCAAGAATTTTATTGTTGAATTTTATTTTGTAATCCAGTCTTGGAAGCCCGTGCTGTGAGTTCGGGAAGTATGAATTTATAAGATAAAAATTATCATATTCGAATGTCTGTACTCTGCCTTCTGAATCTGATATTTCATCACCAATGCCTTCAGTATAACTTTCTACTTCCAGTTTTGACAGTGCCATTGTGCCACTGTATCCTTTTTTGTCTGCTGAATTTGTATATATTTTATATCCAAGGTGATGTATTTCTTCCGGTATCTCAGTTTTTTCCGCCTTTATTTCCTGCATCAGAATAATATCGGGATCTTCTTTTTTTAAAGTGTCTGTAATTCCATTCTTTACAGCGGCCCGCAAACCGTTGACATTCCATGATAATATTTTCATATTCATGTTATAATTATATTGTATATAAAAGAAATTGTACAGATTTTTGAACTGATTTTGCTCCTGTTGTTCATACAACTTTGTTGTATTCCGAATATAAGTTGCAATGTTTATATACATATCTATGATTATTTAGTATGGAGATACTGGCTGTGCCTGTAACTGAAGATAAGGTAGATATGCCCGGCAAGGCAAGTGAAGTCCACGTATATGAAATACCAGATAATATGGATAAGTATATTTTAATAAAAAGATATGAAAATGTGGCATTAAAAATAAAGGATGATGGTGGCCTGCCACTTCTGGAATCTCTGATAAAAGAGAAGGTTAATTCAGTAATATTGCCTGGAATAGGTGGCCCGGGAATAACTTTTCTGCACAATAAAATAAAGGTGTATATATCTACAGGCGAAGAAATTGGAGCACTGGACAATTATCTGGCAAATAAGCTAAAATATACAGATAAACCTACAGTATTCAATTGCCCTGAAATATTATTCAAAAAAGCAGAGGAGTATAGAAATAAATTATAACATCCAGGTTTAACCGGACCAAAATTTGCAATATAGAAATACCATAACCGTTTTAGTTGATAAAACAGATAAAATTTATGTACTTTCATATTATAGATTTTATTACATGCCTGATACCATTTATGTGTATAAAGACCACCAGATTACCGGACCGAATAATTATTCTGTTAACATCATTGCATCTGATCATGGAAA
>NZ_JBBIRC010000002.1:0-57237 GCF_037442045.1 Ferroplasma sp.
CCGACAAAGGCACGCCTATCATGAGAGCTGCGGCAAATAAAACTGATAACAGTAAGAGAGTTTTTTTCCTTTCGATACGCATATAAGTGTAATCAATGGTTATATAAAAATATTTGCGTAAATTTAGTAAACTATTTGTATTCAAATTCTAAATTTATTTGTTATTTTTTCCATAATATTTATGTTTTTGGAATGGCATGCAATATACCGAAAAATCCAAAAATAATACTGTTTTCAGTTATTTTCTCTTGCCTAGCAATTCCCATTAAACCCGTATATAAATGATGCAAAAATCCATAGCATAAAATTATAAATATAAAATTATGAAGGCTTTAAAATGTTAATATTGAAACACAGAAAATTATAATTCTATATTTATTTTATTGCAAATAAAGAAATTTATAAATTTCACCACCAGATATATTCATAATTGTAAATGGGCCTGGCCGGATTTGAACCGGCGATTTCTTCCGTGTGAGGGAAGCGTCATAACCACTGGACCACAAGCCCTTATTTCTATATTCTTTTTTAGTTATTAATTTTTTATGGTTTTATTGGTAGTGGTGTAAATGTGAGAACAAACATTACCAGGCAAAAAACCCCTATACCAATATCAAACTTTGATATCTTTTCATAATCGTTCAGTGCCGGTGGATGAACCATGCCCATAAATATAACAAATAATGCAAGGAAAAACCAGCCTATATAATCGTATGCTATTGTAAGATAGAGAAGAAAACCTATAAATATATAACCTATAATATACGATTTAGGCCCAAGTATGCCTCTGGCTATATGGCCGCCATCAAGCTGCCCGGCTGGTATGAGATTCATTGCTGTTGCAAACATGCCAACCCATACTGCAAATACCATGGGAAATATCGGGACATTTGAAGGCTCAACTATGCCAAATAAATGGTATATTTCCGGATAGTTAAGAATAAATGGTATATAATTTCCGATCGGCTTGAATATGCCTTCAAAGTACTGTGCCACAAATAATAGTGGAATCGCCGCAAGGAATCCTGCTATAGGGCCCGCAGCGCCAATTTCTGCCATTGCCTTCCTTGTTGGCACTGGATCTCGAAGGGAAACAAATGCACCGAATGTCCCAATCATATACGGAAATGGTATGAAAAATGGCAGTGAGGCATTTACACTGTACTTCTTTGCAACTAAATAATGCGCGGTCTCATGTATGCCAAGAATAAACATTAATGGAAGCGAGAAAAACACAAAGCCATACAATAATTTATATTCTTCAGCATATGCACCGGGGCTGACAAAGCTGCTGGCATATATAGAACCCACATATATTGTTGAAATTAATGTAAGAATAAGCATAATTAAATTTACCTTACTGCTTCTGTATGAAGCTTTAGGCCTGATTCCAACCTCTACATAATGCTCTACATCAAGAACAAGCAACGGTATGTATCCCATTGGAACCAAAATTTTCCTCAAATCATCAAATTGTTTATTTATATCTGGATTGTCACTGTCAAAAAATAAGAATTTAATGCTTGCAGGATTGGCAACAACCTCGTAGGTATTGATATTCGACTTTACAATATCAATAACTTTTTCCATATTTTCATTTTCAACTTTTACACTCTGAAACATAAATACACCTGCATTTACTGCATTTTATTTAATCCTTACAATGAACCAATAATATAGCAAGGCTTTTAAATTTTATGCCTGATTTAATCTTTTTAATACCGTTATCATTGCTTTCATGATCCAGTGTAAAATTTATGCAAAGATTTATTTTTGAATTGAATATATTGTTTATAAAATGGACACATTCTCTGATTTTATGAACTACCTTGAAACAAATAAGCAATCGATGTCACGAGATCTGGAAATGGATGAAACATCGGAACTTTATAGATTCTATCAGGAGCTGTTCAATTCAAATTATAATAAATTTACTCCCTGGGAACCGGGTGAAATAGATGCAGCATCCACCGACAGTTCTGAATTTATAAGAATGCTGTATAATGGAAAGAATATAGTAATTATAAGGGCTTATACACTTTATAAAAATAATATTACTTCAGATTTTCATGCAGATCTTGTTGCTGTAGACCCGGTGGAGCAGAGGAATTTCACAATATTACTGATGGAAAATTCAGAGCATAAATCTATATTAAAATTTCTGGAAAATAACAGTCCGGAATATATATTTATTGACGGTTCATTCAAGGGAAGAATATCACATAGAATCGAGCCCCTTGGAATAGAAAACTATGAAAATTTTATGTACGAATATATGAAAACTCTTAAAAGCCTTATAAGAAAGGCCTATGAAAAGGAAACAACATTAATATTCATGTCAAAAAGTACTTACACTGAAGATTTTAAGAAATATCTTTTAAGCACAGCAAGAAACGATCCAGAAACATTAAAAATAATAGGAAGGGAATCTAAAATTTATAAAAATGATCACTATATAATAAAATCATTTGCAAAAGAAAGCGGATACACAACTCCTGTAATGTACAGAAAAACACTGGAAGGAACAGATATAAATTATGTATCATTTGACATACTTCCAGACCCAATGGACCTTCCATTGAAAGTACAGGTTCTCTCAAGGGATTTTGTAAAGGAAACTCTTGACCAGAAGCCATTTAACATTGATGATAAAATAGTAAACATATTATTTTATGGTTATACAGGATACAAAATTTATAACCTCTGGCTGGTTGATGTTGATAAAAAGGTAAAATTCAGGTCAGGGGAAATGGAGAAGATCTATATGCGTGCTATGGAAAGGAAACTTGGAATAACATTTTATGAAACAAGGGGTGAACGGCGTGCAAGAATCAGAGTATAAAATAGGTTACACTATCGGTGAAAATACTTCAAATAAATTTCAGTTTGTTATATCAGATGGTAGTGACATAAAAAAATGGGAATATGTCAGCTTAAAAATTAAAGATAACATATTGATAGGCAGAATAGAAGAAATTGTCTCAAAAAGCGAACTAATGAACGATAGCATAGATTACGAGAGCATTGACAGATACGCTAAAACAGGGTTAAATGATTTCGTAAATATATGCATATCAACCATACTTGGAAAGCTTGAAAATGGCTATCTGTCTCAGTCAAGGGAAATAATTAAGCCGGGAATGCCTGTATACCCTGCAGGAGATGAAATACTGCAGAAAGTATTTTCATTCAATGATGAAGAATCACTTCAAATAGGTTCGTTGCCTGATAGCAAAGTTAATGTCTCACTAAATATAAACGGATTAAGAAGGCATCTTGCAATACTTGCACAGACCGGAGCAGGAAAAAGCCACACAGCATCGGTGATAATGGAAGAATTATTGAAAAAGGGAGCTTCAATTATTGTTCTTGACCCCCATGCAGATTATGTTTTCATGAAAAAAAGAATGGATGGAAAAATTTATTCAGATAATATAAGTGTTTTTCGAACGCCATTAAGTACCGGAAGATATACAAACAATGATGTTGGAATAATTAATAACTTTACAATTAGGTTCAGCGATCTTTCTCCGGACGATGTAAAGGGAATAATGGACATAAAAGAAGGATATACAAACTTAATCTCAATTGTTGATGACATTTACAAAAAAATGAAGGGTAAAAAGGACTTAAACGATTTCCTTGAAACAGCAGAATCTTTGCCCCCGGAGGATTACAGAAAAATACGTGGAAGATTAACATTCCTTAAGAAAATAAAGGAGATATTTCAGGATTATACAACAGGAATAAACGATTATCTTGGCCCGGGGAAAATGTCAGTGATGGATTTATCCGGCATGGATCAATTTCTCGCAAATTACTTTTCATATAGAGTATTGAGCTCAATTTATGATGTTAAGCTATCATCTGAGTTCAAATATCCTGTATTTGTTTTCATAGAAGAAGCGCATAATTTTGTTCCTCCGAGGAATAACAGCAATATTGCAAAAATGGTTAAAAAAATAGCTGGAGAAGGAAGAAAATTCGGAATATTTCTTGTTGTTATTACCCAGAGGCCTGGAAAAATAGATGCTGATGTCCTTAGCCAGTGCAATTCACAGATAATATTGAGAGTTACAAATCCATCTGACCAGAATGCGATTTTGGAAAGCAGTGAAAATATTACAGGTTATTTAATGAATGATTTGCCATCGCTCGATACTGGTGAAGCAATAATAGTTGGAGAAATTGTGAAAATGCCTGCAATAGTAAAAATAAGGAACCGTGAAACCATGGCAGGAGGATCTGATATTGATGTAATAGCATTATTAAAAGAAGCAAGGGAAGAAGTAAGGAAGAAAAATGATCCTTCAGAAGTAGTGAAAAAAACTAAGGACCTTTTAGGTGAATTTTAATGGCACGCTTTTTGCATTTATCTGATACACATTTAGGCTATAAGCAGTACATGATGGACCTCCGTGAGGAAGATTTCTATGAATCATTCAATGAAGCAATAGATCTTGGTTTAGAGGAAAATGTGGATTTCTTTGTTCATACTGGTGATTTATTTGATACATGGTCTCCTTCAAACAGGGCTATGAATGAGTTTAAAAAAGCAATGCTAAAACTCTATAAAAAAAATAAAATAATGTATTTAATCATGGGAGACCATGACCGCCCAAAGAGAACGGATGAGGTTGCATCCAGAATATTTGATTTTCTTGGCGTAAAGCTTCTTGGTGTGGAAGAGCTTCAGAACATTGTTATAAACTATGGTAATGAAGATATATTATTGTCCGGAATATCAAACATGAAGGGATTAAGAAAAAATAATCTTGTTGAACAGTATAAGAAAGCAGATATTGAGGCAAAAAATTATAAGAATTCAATAATGATGTCTCACCAGGGCGTTTCACCTTATTTAATACCAGAAGCCTGTGAAGTTGATTCTAAAGACCTGCCTGTCAATTTTAAATATCTTGCATTTGGGCATGTGCACGATTCATATTTAATAACAGATAAATATCCTGTATTTTCATATGCAGGTTCCACGGATTTAAACAGCACAAATGAGGTTAAAAACTTTTTAAGAAATGGGAAATCGGTAAATTTAGTTGATATAGGAAATGGGAAAATAGATGCACAGAGAATAAAATTAAAATCAACTAGATATCAGAATACTGTTAATTCAAACTATGAAAATTATATGGAAGATATAGAGAAAATTATTAATACTCCAAAGACCAATGAAAAAGATCCTCTTATTTCTGTAACAATACATGGAGAAGTGGACCGCGAAGATGTAAAATCAAAAATTAAGGCACTGGATCATGCATTAATCAGAGGGCCGGTGTTTGAAAAAGAGGTAAAAAGCATTGAAGAAAAGCCAAACATGTCAAAATTACATGACTATTTTATGGCATATTTCAAGGATGAGAATATGGCATCGCTTGCAGAAAATATCTTTAATTCCATAAAGAATGAAGATTCTGAAAATTCATACAAACTCATAAAGGAAATAATGCAGGTGGAATAATGATAATAGAATCTATAAAAATTACAAATTTTTTATCACATGAAAATACGGAAATAAATTTTGAGCAGGGAGTGAATATAATAACAGGCAAGAATGGTGCAGGAAAATCAAGCATACTGGATGCAATCAAATTTGCATTATTTGCTGAATCCAGAAACAATGAAAAAATTAACGAACTAATAAAAAAAGGCAAAAATTTCTTTGAAACAACATTAAACTTCAACATTAACGGTGACCATTATGAGGTTTACAGACACTTTGGAGT
The DNA here is from genome assembly GCF_037442045.1 of Ferroplasma sp. Classification (GTDB taxonomy): domain Archaea; phylum Thermoplasmatota; class Thermoplasmata; order Thermoplasmatales; family Thermoplasmataceae; genus Ferroplasma. The sequence continues at coordinate 5,742 of NZ_JBBIRC010000002.1, forward strand.
AAAGAAAGCAAAAAATGCAGAAAGGCTTGCCTATGTGAAAAAAAATGGTGTGATTGCTGCAGAAACCTACGAAGGTGTAAATGCTGAAATCACAAAGATATTAAACGTTTCCAGGGATGTATTCAAGAATTCAGTATTTGTTGAGCAGGGGCAGATGGATTCCTTAATTTCAGGAACTCCAAAGGAAAGAAAAACAATTTTTTCAGATATAATAGGGCTAACATCATTATCAAAAAGTGCAGATCGTATTCGTGATGTTATTTCGGATTTCAGGAACGAATCAATATTGCTTCAGAATTCAAGTGATCGGCTTATAGAAATCAGAAATGAAAATGAAAAATTGAATAAAGAGAAAATAGAGAATAATGATATGCTGGAAAAGGCGGAAAAAGAGGCAGAGGAGTATTCAAAAGAACTGGAAGAACTGAAAAAAAAGCAACAAGAGCGTGATTCAGTACTTGCAACTGTGAAACATTTAAAATTAAATATTATTCAGTATAATAATGAAATTGATAGTCGGGAAAAAAGCATAATTGAATTGAGAAAGAATATAACAAATTTACAATCAGAAAAAGAAGAACTTGAGAAATTGGAAGCCAATCCATACTATAAAAAAAGAGATATGATAAATAATTATTTTGTGGAAAAAAAGGAAATGGATAACTATATAATGCAATTAGATAGGGCAAATGACAGAATTAAACAATATAACGATATGGTGGAGAAAGAAAAAAATCTTTTGCAACATCATACTGAATATTCTGATTACTATGATAAATACAATTTAAATATCGATAAAATAAGGAAATATACAGAAATTCATGAGGAATATATTAAAATTGAAAGCAATATAAAATCACTTTCAGATAGATTGAGTAAAAGAAAACTATACATTGATAATTTCATAAGGACATATAATATAAATGTTGATGAACTGAAGAATCTGAGAAAAATAAAAGAAGAAATAAATAACAATATAATGGCCAAAACCAGCAGAATATCCGAGATAAAATCTTCTGTTACTTTATATAACAATGAACTTAAAGAACCAAGGGAAAGCATGGAGACATTGAATGGGAAGAACAGGTGCCCACTTTGCGGCACAGAGCTTACCAGGGAACATATGGAGTCCATATCAAAAGAATACAATAACAAAATCAATAAAATTTTACAGAACATCCAAAAACTCGGAACAGAAAAGAAGTCAATAGAAACTGAAAAAGAAGAACTTGAAGAAAAATATAAAATATTTGCTGGAAATGAAACAGAAATTGCAGCATCATATATAGATGAAATAAATTCCATTGAAAATGAAAAAACAGAAATGGAAGAGGAGCTTAAAAGGAAATATAATATCCATAGCTTATTCCTGCAACTTTCATCTGAAAATAACGAACTTGAGAAAAAGATAAAAGTTCTCCAGCCATACGAATATGAATATAACCGTTGCAAAAATATCATATCAGGCATTGATATAGAAAGCATAAAAAACGAAATTAATGAATACAATTCATTGATTTCTAAAGGCAAAGAGAAAATTGAAAAATACGAACTGGACATTGGATTCGTCCCAGATTATATCCAGTATAATAAAACATCTTCAATTTCAGGCGATGTTGAAAAACTAAAAAATGAATTGGATCATGCACGCGAAATGGAAGTCCGCATTAATTCTTTTCAGGATGAAATAAAGGAAAGAAATAACTTAATACACGATCTGGAAAAACAGCTGGATAATAATAACGCTGAACTTGAAAAATACAATGGGATAGACAGAAAGGAAAATGAAATAGAAATATTATATAACACTGCTGAACAGGACACAATAAAATTGAAGACTCTGGTTGGAGCCACATCCGAAAGAATAAAAGAAAATGAAGACCTTGCTAAAGGGTTTGAACAGGATGCGGAAAAATATAAAAAACTCGGTAAAGCAATAAGTGTGCTGGGAAAAATCAGGGACTCATTTGATTACAATGGCGTTCAGGCAATAATAAGGAAGGACGCATCGACATCAATGACAAACTTAACAAGGAAATATTTGCAATCATTCAATCTTGATTTTGATGATATAGCAATCGATGAAAATTTTGACATAAAAGTAACCCAGAATTCCATGGAACAGACCCTTGAATCATTAAGCGGCGGTGAAAAAACAGCCCTTGCAATAGCAATAAGGTTATCTGTTACTGAATACGTTCTTGACAGGATCAGCACAATAATCATGGATGAGCCAACCAATTTCCTTGATGAAGACAGAAGAAACAATTTAAAGGATATAATACTTTATTCATTGAAGGGTGAAAATATAGTTCCACAGATGATAATGATCACACACCATGGAGAATTAATCTCTGTTGCAGATGCCTCATTCGAAGTTATTAAAAATAAAGGCACATCACAGGTGATTTCATCATAAATTTAATAAACATAAAATATCTTTATAGTATTATTAGGAATCATGATTGATCTTGATTATTCAGACGATGTTTATAAGCCTGCAGAGGACTCTTATCTTCTTCTTGAAAATATAAAATGCGGAAAAAATATTCTTGACATGGGATCCGGATCTGGAATAATAGGGATTGCTCTTGCTTCGCAGGGACATAACGTTACCGCAGTTGATATTTCTCACAATGCTATTGAACTGATAAGGCATAATGCTGAAAAAAATAATGTAAAGATGGTAATAATAGAGTCAGATTTATTTAGCAATGTTCACGGAACCTACGATACTGTAATATTTAATCCACCATATCTTCCCGTTGAAAATGAGAGCTTACAGTGGTCAGGCGGTTCAGATGGTTTTGCCGTAACAGGAAGATTTCTTGACAATGCTTATAAATATTTGAATCCAGGCGGCAATATTTACCTTATTCTTTCGGATTTAACAGATATAAAAGCGTTTATAAACAAAAATGATTATTATGAATTCATTAAAATTAATGAAATGAGTTTCGAGTTTGAAGCCATAATGCTTTATGAATTAAAAGTGAGAATATGACGATACAGGAAAGAATAAAAGAAATAGAAGCCGAAATAAAGAAAACACAGAAGAATAAGGCTACGGAGAAGCATATAGGCCTGTTAAAAGCCAGAATGTCCAAGCTTGAAATAGAAGAAGAATCACATAAAAAATCTGGAGGGTATGGGTTTTCCGTTTCCAAAAGCGGGGATGCCACACTGGCCCTTGTTGGATATCCAAATGTAGGCAAGAGTTCTCTCCTGAATGCGCTTACAAACAAAAAAAGCGCAGTAGGCAATTTTGAATTCACAACACTTACTGTTATTCCAGGTACACTGAACTACAACGGTGCACAGATTCAGATACTTGATCTTCCTGGCATAATTGACAATGCAGCACTGGGTGCCGGTAGGGGAAGGGAAATTATCAGCACAATAAGAAACGTTGATTTAATCGTAATGGTGACAGATATCCAGCTAAAAGGTCTTGAAAGGATTCTTGATGAGCTTTACAAAGCAGGGATCGTATTGAACAAAAAAAGGAAAAATATAGCTTTCAAGAGAACCAATTATGGTGGACTGAGAATACATAAGCCCAGAAATGTTGAAATAAATAATGAGGACATAAGGGACATTGCAAAGGAATTTAAAATTGTAAACGGTGATATCTATATAAGGGAAAGCATTGATATGGACGATTTAATTGATTTTTTTAAGGGAAATATAGTTTATATAAAATCATTTATGGTAGTTAACAAAATAGATATGCCGCATGATGAAGAACAGCTAAAAAAGAAACTGAAAAAATTTTCTAACTATATAGAAGTATCTGCAGAAACAGGTTATAACCTTGAAAATATGAAAAATATGATTTACAAGTCACTTGATATGGTAAGAGTATATATGAGGAATAAGTCAGGCGAAGTGGATTATGAAAGGCCATTAATACTCAGTGAGGGAGCAACAATAAGGGATGTATGCCGAAAGATCAGCAGAGAGATGATTTCTACTTTCAGATATGCTATTATTGCTGGGCCGTCACGAAAAATAGAAGCAAGGGTAGGACTCGATTATTCAGTCAATGATGAAGATGTTGTAACTTTAATAAGCAAATATTAAATTAAAAATATTAAAAAATTAACTATAAAAAATATAAAATGTAAAAAAAATTAATTTTTCTGCACAGTGTTCATTTCTGCCGTTTCAACTTTTTCCGTTTTCTTAGTCTTTTGAGATTTTTCAATTTTCTCTGGATTGAATGAAAATCTTCCACTGTTATAAACATATGCATACATTATCATCAATAACAGGAATATTATCCCGCCTATAATACTGAGCCAGAAATTGGCAAACTGCATGGAATTTGTAGAAGCAAAAGCAGTAATAGGGAATGCACCCCCTGCTATGTTTGTTACAGGCAATTCAAGTGAAAGTACAGCAATAGTCATTGACAGGAACCAGAATGGCTTGTATGATGCAAAGTGTGTTGTTGGTTTGTACATATACAGCAGTGGTATTGCCACTGTTATTATTACAGGCAATATCATATAATATTCCATAAATTTTGCACCGTCAAGTGTGGCAACCACGTTCCATGCATTTACGTTCAGGAATAATCCAAATATTATTGTAAGCAGCGGAATATAACTTGTTCTTTTTGCAGTTCTGTAGAATACATTAGACATCCCGAAGGCTATGAATAATGTGCCGAATAAAAATTCCCAGTAAACAGCAGAATATACAGGAGCAGTCAGCAATGCAAAGTAATCTACATATGATTTTGAGAGATTCGCAAGATCAAGGTGCAGAAGAGGTGGAAGTGAAGGAATTGCAGTTGATACGCTGTTTCCAACCATCAATGCAGCTATTGCTGTAACAAAGCCTATAACCATAATGAAAGTGGCAGCCGAGTAAAACATCATTAACGGTTTGCTGTCAACCTTTTTCCAAATAAACTCTGCATATATTATGAAAACATTTCTCAATATGAGCAGTGCAACGAATGTTCCTATTACAGGTATAAACAGATATGAAGCTATTGGAGTTAATCCTGAATATATAAGTTCAAGTTCAACTACAAAAAACACTATCATTGTTCCTGTAATTTCCCATATTGGAACTATATGCTTCAATACTACTGTTTTGTGCTTCTCATAATTGCTGAATATTGGAAATATAGCTATGAATTCTGAGAACAGAAATGTAACCATAGCCGCAATGACAATCTTTAAAAATACACCATTCGCATCAAGGTAAAACGACATTTATCTCGCCCCCGCATTTACATTATTAATATCTTTCCCAGTCTCAGGGATATTTAAATCCCTTTCTGCTTTTCTTAAATCATCATCCACATGTGAAAGATTCAATACTTTTGCATTGAAATAGAATGTGAATGGTATAATTATGAGATAAAATAGAATTATAACTATTCCAAGAGGCCATACAATTGTAGAAGTTGATGCTGCCTGAGCTATAGTCATTATGCCATAGTGGCCAGCTATAAGTGGTTGCCCATTGGCCTTATAAGGCATCAATAGTATGTATGGAACCCTGCCAACTTCTGCAGTATACCAGCCGTCTTCCATTGTGAACATTCCAAGGAATCCAAGGGATATAAACCCGTATAATACATATTTTATTTTAAATATATCCTTTTTCATTATTTTAAGTACAAGCACTGCAAGCCAGAATAATCCCATTAATACACCAAATCCAACCATAAGATCAAGCGTATCATGGACTACAGAAGGTGCCCATACTGAAGATGGATATGATGATAATCCTGGAATGTATCCCGCATTTCCCTTTGTAAACGGATAGGCAAGAAGAGACTGGGCACCTGCTAATGGAATAAAACCAATGCTCTTTCCATTGGATATAAAACCGAATAGATGTTCTGGTGCCCCAGACATTACCGGTGCCATGTTTAATTCAAGCATTGCATATTTTAATGGCTCAAGTGTAAGCAAAGTTGAAAGCTCTATTGAACCGCTTATTCCTATCAATATTATATCAACTACTCCTACAACTGATAATATTTTCATGGCAGATGTATCTATTTTCTTTTCATCATCATTCTTTGATTTTAAATATTTGTATGCAAAGTAAGCAAGCAAAGCCATTGACCCTGCGAAATACATTGCCATGAACATATGGAAAAGTTCAGGTCCAGTAGATGGCTCATAGAAAACTTTTAACGGATTGACACCTGATATTACACCAGTATTGATGTAATTCGCAATGTTAAACGATCCTGTAGGGGTATTCATCCAGGCATTGACATTTGTTATAAGCCATGCAGATGCACCTGTCCCGAAAAGGACACCCCAGCTTACAAGCCAGTGGTTCCATCTATTTTTGAAATTATCCCAGAAATAGACATAAACCATCAATGTCACTGATTCAACGAGGAAGGCAAAAACCTCAGCGTAGAAACTCAACATTGCTACTGCTCCAACAAGTTTCATGAATTCAGGCCAGAAAAGCATGAGCTCTACTGCCATGAATACTCCAGAAGCAGTTCCAATTGCAAAATTTATTACAAGCGCTATGCTCAGTTTATGTGCCAGTGCCTCGTAATATTTATTCTTATTTTTCAGTGCAATATACTCTGCTATTGTTATAACCAGTGCCATTGCAAGTGTTATGGCTACTATTATAATGTGTGCAGAAATTGTATAAGCAAACATTGCACTATCCCATACTGGATATGATATTCCCATTTTGATCATAATTGTATTAATTTTGAGTACTTAAATACGTTACTTAACATATAAAGTATTTCTTTTTTTACTAAATTTATTTAAGTTATATGCTATTTACTTTAGTGAATAAATCAAATACTGGAATTAAAGTAAATATCACAATGAAAAGATCGGACTGTGAAGTTACCAGTTATGTGTATGCTAATTTTCCAGGAACAGTAATAGAACGATTAAAAATAGATGGAAAGACAACCACCCACAGAATAAGCTTTAATTTACCCGGTGAATTGAATAAAGCATTTCCGGATATAAAGAAAATTTCTATCGAGTCAGTAAAAGCAGGTGACAGAATACTCTGGGCAAAAGCATCATGTTGCAGTGCATGTTATATCATAGGTTCATCCGATTCCGTAGTTCTTGGCAGTAAAGCCTTAAACAGCAACACAGTAAGTTACAGTTTGCTGTTGCCCAGCTATGCAAAATTAACTGAATTAAAGCGTAAACTTGAAGAAAGCAATATAAATTATTCAATAACAGACCTTTCCTTTGGCGAAAACCAGAAAGTTACACAGAGGGAAAAAGAGATCATAATAAAATTATATGAAAATGGATATTTTGATCCAGAAAGAAAGCTAAATATGACACAGATAGCAGAACAGCTGGATATATCAACAGCAGCATTATCAGAAATATTGAGAAAAACTCTGAGAAAAATAGTAAAAGAATATATAGAGCAACAACTCTGAGAAAAAATTTTAAATAAAAATGCAATATCTTTCTCATGGCAGCAATCAAATTCACATTCCATGGCCATGTCCAGGGGATAGGATTCAGGGCACATGTAAAGAAGAAGGCAATGGAACTTAGCATTTGTGGTTGGGTTAAAAATATGCCTGACGGTGCCGTTTCTGCTGTATTTTCTGGAGATCCTGAAATGATTTCGCTACTTGAAGGATACTGCAAAAGAATACCATCTGCTTATGTATCATCGGTAGAATCGTATACTATCGAAGATCAAAATTTTGACACTTTTGAAATAATATATTGACATACGATTCTCAATTACAAATAATTGAGGCATGAAAATGCATGAACTTGCGATGTGGATGAAGTGCAAATGTATACATTTACCGTTTAAATATTAATTTGTACACTTATGATGCTGAAATGGAAATAATTGTGCATTAAAAATCATCACCAATGAATTGTTCTGAAAAGATTTTCTTGCCAGGTTGGGAGTGTCTCCATTTTGCAATTCGAGCAGAGAAATGAAATAAAGAATGTTCAGATTGCATGCAAAAAAAAGCACCGCTTCCTCTAAAGAGGCAACGTCCAGAATCTGAATGGCCCTAAAACTCTGCAACAGGTTTAGAAAACTGCCAGAGATGCAAGAGGCGAAGGAAAAGCGAAGCAAAAGTGGTACTTCCAACCATTTAGGAAGAGTATATCATTTACCTTAACCAACCCTTCTGAATTTATATCCAAGCTTATTCAGATTCCCAAGCAATTCGTCTATTCTGCTTTTATCAAGAATATTAATGGTGAAAAGGAGATACTGGTATCCAATAGGTGTATCCTTGTTAAGGTTGTCAACTTCAGCGTGGTATATATTTGCTCCAGATGAGGATATTGCATTGACAATTTTTTCCATGATTCCAGGATGGTCTGGAAGATTAAATTCAAGACGCAGCAGTTTATCTTCCATTTCCAGAGCCCGGTATATTATATTGGAAAGCAGAAGAAAATTTACATTCCCTCCTGATAATACAATAACAACCTTTTTGCCTTTAACATCAATTTTATTTTCAAACAATGCAGCAAGGCCCGCTGATCCTGATGGTTCAACAAGCACTTTTTCCCTTTCAAGCAATTTAAATAATGCATACGCAATGTTTTCATCTGAAACAGTTACAATATCATCAACATATTTTTTAACAAGCTCAAATGTTATGTTTCCGGGATATTTTACAGCTATTCCATCAGCAATGGTATCATTGCTGGTGTATGGAACTATTCTATTCTCCTTTATTGATAATTCCATGGCATTAGCCTTTTCAGATTCAACACCAATTATTTTCACATTTTTGTCCTTTGATTTAATTGCAAATGATATGCCGGAAATTAAACCTCCACCTCCGATAGGAACTACAACAATATCTGGCTTGATATCTTCCATAATTTCCAGGCCTATAGTTCCCTGTCCGGCTATGATATCCTCATCATTGTAAGCTTCAATAAATTCTCTTTTTTCATCCACTGAAAGCTGTACTGCGTAGCTATGGGCATCATCATAGCTGTTTCCTTTCAATATTACTGTGGCGCCATAGGATTGAACCGCATTTACTTTAGCCGGCGGTGTAGTCTCAGGCATGACTATTTTTGCGTCAACACCATAATACGATGCTGAAAATGCAACTCCCTGCGCATGGTTCCCTGCACTGGCGGTTATAACTCCATGCTTCTTCTGTTCATCGGTTAATCTTGAAAATTTTGCTATTGCACCCCTCGATTTGAATGAACCAGTTTTCTGGAAATTTTCCATTTTGAAATAAATATCGCAGGAAAACATATTGCTGAACGTTGTAGAATGAAACAGTGGTGTTCGGTGCAATATTCCCTTTATTTCACTTTCTGCTTTAACTATATTATCATAACTTAACATAAATTTGGATTGTATCTATACATATATATGCTTCGCAGGGCACTATTAATTATTTGTTCTTTCAGTGCATGTTTATATATTTTATAACAATCTTTTTGCAGGTGTATACTTGAAAGACGAATATATTATGATTCAGCAGAGCGCCAGGCAGTTTGCCGAGAAAGAAATCATGCCTGTTGCAAAAAAAATGGACCGGGAAAACTTTTTCCCAGCAGAACTCTTCAGGAAGATGGGAAAGGAAGGATATCTCGGTATAACAATTCCAGAGGAATATGGAGGTTCCGGGTCAGATTATATTTCACAGGCCATTATAGAGGAAGAAATAAGCTATGCATCAGGTTCTCTCGGCCTTTCATACGGTGCACACAGCAATCTGTGCCTTGATAATCTATACAGAAACGGGTCAAAATATTTGCGTGAAAAATATTTAGAAAAATTATGCTCAGGCGAATATATCGGTTCACTTGGAATGACAGAGCCATCGTCAGGTTCAGATGCATTGTCAATGAAAACAAAAGCAGTAGAGAACAAAAATGATTTTGTATTGAACGGAAGCAAAATCTTTATTACAAATGCTCCATATGCAGACGTTTTTCTTGTATATGCAAGAACCGGTGAAAATATAACGCCATTTATTGTAGAAAGCAGCGATAAAGGCTTTTCCAGAGGCCAGGAATTTGATAAAATGGGAATGAGAGGATCACCAACAGGTACCATATTCTTTAATGATATAACATTGAATAAAGGCCGCATTGTTGGGGAAATGAATGGAGGCAAAAAGGTTTTATTAAGCGGCCTCAATCTCGAGCGTGCAGTGCTTGCATTCAATGCTATTGGAATTGCAAGGAGGGCAATGGATTTATCCATAAATTATGCAGTTGAAAGAAAGCAGTTTGGAAAGGCAATAAAGGATTTCGAATTAATACAGGAAAAGCTTGCCTATATGTACACAAAATTTGAGTCTTCAAGGATCTTCGCAATGGAAGCACTGACGAGGGTTCAGGAAAATAGAATGGATTCACTGGACGCGGCATCGGCAATACTTTATGCATCGGAATCATCAGAATATATAGCAAGGGAAGCACTGCAGATTTTTGGTGGCTACGGTTACATTAAAGATTTCGAAATAGAAAGGGTTTTCAGAGATTCAATTTTGCTTACTATCGGAGCAGGAACCAATGAGATCAGAAAAAAGGTCATAAGCGAAGCACTTATTAAAAAATATTCCAGGGGTGGAAAAAATGGCTTATGAGGCAAGAAAAGTTTTCATGGTCTCAGGCGGCATGACAGAGTTCAAAAAATCAAATTTCAACGAGGATTTCAGGCTCAATGTTAAAAGATCAATGGATTATGCATTAAAGGATGCAGGAATTACAGTGAAGGATATTGAAGGTTCTGTATCTGCATACTTTTCTGACCATCTCCAGGGCCAGTTAATAGCCGGTGCAATGTCCAATGATTTTATTGGGCTTGCCGGGAAACCATCAAAAAGAATCGAGGCCGGAGGAGCTACTGGCGGATTAGCATTCCAAACTGCATATGAAGAAATTGCTTCCGGCAATATGGATACATGCCTTGTGTACGGATTTGAAAATATGTCCCATGTTGGAACATGGAGGGGCAATGACATAATAGCGCTTGGCAGCGATTCGAATTTTGATTATCCTCTTGGTGGTTTCTATACCGCCTATTATGCATTAATGGCAACAAGGCATATGCATGAATTCGGAACCACTGAGGAACAAATGGCAAAGGTATCTGTAAAAAACCATAACAACGCTATTTACAATCCATTTGCACAGGCACCAATGAAAATTACTGTTGAAGACGTATTGAATTCGCCAGTTGTTTCGACACCTTTAAAAATGCTAGACATATGCTTGATGTCTGATGGAGCCGCATGTGCTATACTTGCATCTGAAGAAGCTGCAAAATCATTTTCATCAAAACCAGTGCGGATAAGGTCAATAGGGTCATCTACAGATACTATGAGGCTCGCAGATCGCCCATTTGGTGAAATTCCGCTGCTTCCTGGTGAAAATAAAAATATGTATAAAAGCCTTAAATACCCGGGTGTGCATTCGTTCCGTGCAGGGAGGCTTGCTGCAAAAATGGCATATGAACGTGCAGGCATAAAAAATCCTGAAAAGGAAATTGATTTTGCGGAGCTTTACGATGCATATACATCGGCTGAAATTCAGGCATATGAGGACATGGGATTCTGCCCTCCAGGAAAGGGCGGTAAATTTATTGATGATGGCAAACCATTGCTTGGGGGAGAATTGCCGGTAAACATGGAAGGCGGCCTTCAGGCTTCAGGCCATGCTATCGGTGCCACCGGAATAATGCAGGCAGTATACGCTTTCTGGCAGCTTCAGGGGAGTATCCAAAAACATATGGGAAATGGAAAATTGCAGGTAAAAGAACCATCCAGAGGATTAATCCACAGCCATGCAGGCACCGGAGCATATGAAGCAGTTACAATAATGGAGGCGGTTTAATGGCAGGCAAAAAATTAATTAAAATAGACCCTTTAATTGTGGAATGGAATTATACAACAGAATACAGGCATAGTTATGCACAGGATTCACCTTTTTTTAAAGCTCTTGGTGAAAACAGATTGCTTGGGTCAATGTGCCCTCAATGCAAATATAAATATGGAACATACAGAAAATACTGCATGTACTGCGGATCAGAAACAGAAGATATTGCTCTTCCATTGAAAGGCAAAGTGCACTCATTTACAACATGCTACTATTCTGGTGAAAGTTTTAAAAATGACGTGCCATTTACACTTGTACTTGTGGAATTTCCTGATATAGATTCTCTCTTCATGTCCAGGCTTTACATTGAAGATATTAAAAAAATAAAAATTGGAATGGAAATAACAGCCAAATTCAAGAAATTTCAGGATTTTACAGTAAACGATGTTTACTTTGTTCCAGTTTGAATATTTTGACTTTCATCGTTTCCAATAATTGTTTCTTTGCTTTTAACTTTGAAAGCAAGTGTAAAAAAGAATCCAATTATGCAGGTAATTGAAAGGAAAATAAGGCCTATATCTATTCCACCCATGCCAAAGAATGCAAAAGAAAGAATACCAATAAGGCCGCCAAACCTTCCAGCCATTTCATTAAACCCCTGGCCAGAGCCTCTTATTGATTCGTCATAGTTTTCTACTGGCATTATTACCGTTGTCTTATCCGGGCCCATAGACCCAAAGAAAAATGCAAATCCGAGAAGCATTATAATTTCTATTCCAGTTAACTTTAAAGAAAAATATAAACCAAAGCCAAGTATGCCAAGAAACACAGATCTTATTATGAATCCAGTTGCCTGAAGCTTTCTGGTTCCAAGCCTTTGTATAACAAGAAAAGCCAGTATTGAAGCCGGTATGGTAAATGCCTTTACAAGCACTGCTGAGAAAGCCCCACTTACAGCAGAAATCCCCAGGGCAGATATTAATATGAAAGGCAGAAACATTGTAAGGCTCTGGTCACCAATTTGATAAAGGAACCATGGAACCGAGAATCTGTAAAGATTTTTTCTGTTTTTTCTTGATGTAACATCACTGATTATCGACCTTATGGATTTAATCCGTTTAATTTTCCATATGGATGATTCCTTGAGCCGTGCCCGCATTGCAAGTGGAATTATAGAGAACAGTGACCCGGAAAGCAATACATATCTCCATCCAGCAGGGCCAAGGGTTAATAAAATTCCACCAATGAGGTATGAGAATAATATGCCAAAATTTGCAAAGAACATTATCAATGCAAGATTCCTTGTTGAGTTTTTAACAGATATTATTTCAGACAAATAAGTAAATATTACCACATAATCTATTCCCACACCAATGCCAACAACCGTTCTAAAAAACATGAGCATTGCTATATTTGTTGATAGTGCACTTCCTGCCCCGGCAACAATAAAAGTAAGTATATCAATTAAAAGTATGCTAACTCTTCCAAACCGGTCTGAAAGAACTCCACTGATAACAGCTCCAAACATTGCACCCAGAAATATCAGTGAACCAAGGAGATAAACAATTCCAGATCCAACACTGAATGCTATTTCAATGGGTTTTAAGGCCACAGATATTATCGCAATATTGTAACTGGCAACAAAGATGCTGATGGCACCTATAAATATATAATATGCATTTCCCATCAGTTTGTTCTGTGCCTGTGGTTTCACAAAACGAAATCAGGTATACATAAATGAACTTTCAGTAGCCCATATTTTGAATAATTATGATAATCCAGTAATATTTCCTTTACTGTCTATGTCTATCTTTTCTGCAGCTGGATGTTTTGGAAGCCCTGGCATTGTCATTATATCTCCAAGAACAGGTATTATAAATCTGGAACCTGCATTTACAATGACAGAATTAACTTTTACCTTGAAATTGTTCGGAACATTGATCAGTAATGGATTGTCAGAAATAGATGATTGAGTTTTTGCCATACATATATAAAAATTCCCAAAGCCATTTTCTTCCGCATGTTTTATATCCATAAGTGCCTCCCTTGAAAAGTCAACACCATCTGCGCCATATACCCTTTTGGCAATTTTTTCTATCTTGTTTTTTACCGGTTCATCTTTTTCATAGGCATAGGTAATTTTGTTTTCTTTTATCGAGTCCAGAACCTTTTCAGCAAGTTCTATCCCACCCTTGCCACCCTGTGAATAAACTCTTGATACCGCATATTTTATTCCTGCCTGATCAAGAAGATCAGATGCTTTCTTTATCTCCAGCTCCGTGTCAAGTGTGTGTATATTCAATGCAACAACAGGTTCAATTCCAAACTTCCTTACAATTTCAATATGCGCAAAAAGATTCTGAATGCCTGTTTCAATGGCACCAATATCTTCTGCATCTATGTTTTTTGCTCCTCCATGATGCTTCATTGCCCTGATTGTTGCCACTATTACCGTTGCATTTACTGTTAATCCTGCTTCCCTGGTAACTATATCCATAAATTTCTCAAAGCCAAGGTCGGATCCGAAACCTGCTTCAGTAACTGTATAATCAAACAAATTAAGTGCAGCATAATCACCAAGAATGCTTGACGTTCCATGTGCAATATTGCCAAATGGCCCTGTATGTATAATGGCAGGAACATTTTCTATGCTCTGTACCATATTTGGCTTTAATGCGTCGGAAAGCAGTGCTGCCATAGCTCCATTGGCTTTAATGTCCCTTGCAAATACCGGTTTATTTTTTCTTGTATAACCGACTATTATATTGCCAAGCCTCTCTTTTAAATCTTCATACCCATTCGAAAGTGCCATTATAGCCATGATTTCAGATGCTGCAGTTATAACAAATGAATCATTTGCAAGCGTTCCATTGCTTGAAGAACCATTGCCAACTATTATTGATCTCAAAGACCGGTCATCCATATCAACTGTTCTTGGAAAAGCTATCTTTTTTACATCAATTTTCATTTCATTTCCAAAATATATATGATTATTTATCATTGCAGAAAGCAGGTTGTGTGCAGCCGAAATCGCAGGAAAATCCCCTGTAAATATTAAATTTATTTTATCAGATGGCTCTACAGTTGACTTTCCTCCACCAGTGGCGCCACCTTTAACGCCAAAGCACGGTCCAAGCGATGGTTCCCTTATGGCAATTCCTGCTTTTTTGCCAATCATTTGCAATGCCTGTGCCAACCCTATAGCAGTAGTAGTTTTTCCCTCTCCAGCAGGCGTTGGTGTCATAGCTGTCATTAATATGATTTTCCCTTTATTATTGGGAATACAGTTTGAAAGCCCTAATTTTGCAGCATATTTTCCGTATAAAGCATAATCCGTTATTCCAAATTTATCAATAATTTTTTGTATATCCTGTGACATAATACTGTAATAACTAATATGTAGTAAATATTTTGGCTCAGGGGATAATAGAATTTTCCTTTAATCTTATACTTTCTATGATACTTTCTACATTTTCCATGAAAAATTTAAGCTTTAAAAGTTCTGCCTCTTTATAATTTTTATCTTTCTGAAATTTCAGGTTTATCTTTATATTGTTAACGGAAGTATGTATTGCTGTATATGCCATATAAGCTGCTGATATATCATCAGTAATGAGGTTAGCATTTCCATTGTTGCAAAGGAAAAGTGAATTCTCCATATTGTGCAAAGAAATGCCTGCTATTTTCCATGATACTCTTACACTATTTTTTATGGCTGTATTTATTGCATCGGCTCGATCCAGTTCGTTTCTATCAATGTGCAATGCATCCATAATTCCCTGAAATGTCTTTTCATCTTCTAAACTGAGGTTTTTCAATTCACCAATGATACTTCCGGATTCATCTGCAATGGTTTTAAAATAATTATCATGTGCTAAGAGCTTCTTTTTACCAGTTGAAAGCAATGCTGCCATGGAGTTAAGAGATGCAGCAAACATGGAAGATATGGCAGAGGCCGAACCTCCTCCCGGTGTGGCCGAAGAACTTTTAAGTTTTGATATATAATTATCAAGGTCCATTATAAGGTATAATTGTTTCTTTGAAAAACATTACCATTTCATGGGCACATGTTACAGGTAGATATATATATTAATTTAAAAAATATATATTTAATATTTTAACTAATTAGGTAATAAATATTTATTCAAATGTGGTAATTAAAGGCACGGTTTGGATAAATAATAAGTAAAAAAAATGGTTAAAAAAATATTCAAATACATCTATGTATTGTTCTTAATACACTGTGATGCAAAATGATAAATGTTTTAAATAGCGTAACAAAAAGGGATGGCTCCCGCGTTCCATTCGATAAAAAGAAGATAGCAATGGCAATATACAAGGCAATGTTGTCTGTTAAAACAGGTTCCATGGAAGAGGCGAATAAATTTGCCGATTATATTACAAAGGAACTTGAGAAAGGAAATGAGGAACCAACAGTAGAACTTATCCAGGATGCTGTTGAAAATACTTTGATGGTCCATAAAATCAATGGTGTTTCATATGTATCTGTTGCAAAAGCATACATACTGTATAGAGAAAAGAGAAATACAGTAAGGCAGGAAAAAGAGTTTTTGGGAGTCAAAGACGATTTAAAATTAAGCGTAAATGCAATAAAGGTACTCGAAGCCAGGTATCTTTTTAAAGATTCGGAAGGAAAAATTATAGAAACTCCAAAACAGATGTTTCACAGGGTAGCAGTGCATCTTGGAATAATTCAGGGATTATACGATTATATATCATATAAGGAAACAGGCAAAATAAACAATAATGGAACAGTCTATTCTGGCATAACAAAGACTCAGGATGAAGAACTCAGAAGAGGATTTAATGAATTGAAGAAGGAGAAGAAAGTTGACGGTTCATATGAAGATTTCCTGGATTTTATCGAGACAAAAAAGACTATGGTTAATTACTGGATCAATAAATTTGAAAATATGATGACCAGCCTTGAGTACGTTCCAAATTCACCTACATTAATGAATGCAGGCGGGCCACTTGGGCAACTCAGTGCATGCTTTGTGCTTCCAGTGGATGACAGCATAGATTCAATTTTTGATACACTGAAAGCAACTGCTGAGATACACAAATCCGGCGGAGGAACAGGTTTCTCTTTCAGCCGCCTGAGGGCAAGCGATGACATAGTTGCATCAACTAAAGGTGTTGCATCTGGCCCTGTTTCATTCATGAGAATTTTTGATGTAACAACAGATGTTATAAAGCAGGGTGGAAAGAGAAGAGGAGCCAATATGGGAATACTGAACTATAACCACCCAAATATAATGGACTTCATAAACAGCAAGGATTCTGAAAATAAAATCTTGAGTAACTTTAACATATCTGTCGGAGTAAACGATGAATTCTTTGAAAAGCTTGATAGTGATGAAAATATAGATCTAATTAACCCTAGAGACAAAAAAGTTATGGGTAAAATTAAAGCATCAACACTATGGAACTCTATTGTAAATCATGCATGGACAACCGGAGACCCGGGAATGATATTCCTTGATGAAATTAACAGAAAAAACCCGGTAAAGAACATTGGAGATATAGAATCAACCAATCCCTGTGTTACCGGTGATACCAGAATATACACTTCTGAAGGAATAAAAACAGCTAAACAACTATATGATGAAGGAAATCCATTGAATATAAAGGTAGATGGAAGATTTGGAGGAAAATTTAGAAGGTCATCAAATGTCATATATACAGGCTTTAAAGATGCATATAGGTTAACAACAAAGGAAGGTTTTGAGATAAAAGTTACCGGTGACCATAGAATATACAGTGAAGAGAGAGGATGGATTGAAGCATCAAAATTAAAAACTGGAGAAAAAATAAGAATATTAAACGAGAGTGGCTCCTTTGGCCCTTATGGTAGCATGGAAGAAGGCAGAGTTCTGGGCTGGCTTGTCGGCGATGGCCATATAAATAATGGAAATAACAACGATCGTGCTGTTTTATCTTTCTATGATCAGGATCGTGTATTCGCAAAAGATTTTGAAGGGTATGTAAACAATATAATAAGGCCATCTACCAACAACAGGGATTACCCTGTAAGCATGGTAAATATTGAAAGCAGAAATTGCATAACAATTGCATCAGAAAGGCTAAAGGAATTTGCTGTAGGCTATGACCTGGTAGAAGAAAAATTGCAGGTTTCTGATAAGGTATTTGAGGGGAGCATGGAAATGCAAAAGGGGTTCCTGCAGGCATTATTCGAAGCAGATGGTGCTGTATTGTCTTCTGGAAAGTCCAGGTATGCAGTAAGACTGGGTTCAATAAGTATAAGCTTATTAAAACAGGTACAGATGCTGCTGTTGAATTTTGGCATTTTTAGCAGAATATATACAAATCGTAAGAAAACTGGAATCAAAATGCTTCCAGATTCAAAGAGGAAAATGAGATTATATACGACACAAGACTTCCATGAACTTAATATATCAGGTATAAATCTAATAAATTACGGAAAGTCTATAGGTTTTATATCTGAAAGAAAAAACACAAAGCTAAATGATATTGTAAACAGCTACAAAAAAGGTCCTTACGCAGCTTTATGGACTGCAAGAGTCAGCAGTATAGAATACATCGGGAAAGATGATGTATATGATCTTGTAGAACCATCCACTCATTCATTTGTAGCCAATGGAATTGTGGTTCACAACTGTGGCGAACAGCCACTTTTGCCTTACGAATCATGCAATCTTGGCTCTATAAACCTATCAAAGTTTGTCGAGAATTCTACATTTAACTATGATAAATATAAAGAAACAATAAGAATTGCGACGAGATTTCTGGAAAATGTTGTGGACGCAAACAAATTTCCGGTAGAATCAATAAAAAACATGACAAGAAAAACCAGGAAAATTGGCCTCGGGCTAATGGGATTCGCAGATGCGCTTATAATGCTTGGCATTCCATATAACAGCAACGAAGCACTGGAATTCGGTGAGCATGTAATGAAAACACTCAACGATGAATCTCATCTGGAATCACAGCGCCTTGCAGAAGAAAGGGGCGTATTTCCAGGATGGTATGGATCGGAATACGAGGAAAAGGGAATAAAAATGAGGAATTCCACAACAACAACTATAGCACCAACCGGCACAATATCCATAATCTCCGGGTGCTCTTCATCGATAGAGCCATTATTTGCCCTGGCGTTTGTCAGGCATGTCCTGAATGGCCAGGAACTGCTGGAAGTAAATCCATTGCTGGAAGATGTATTGAAATCAAGGAAGCTATGGAACCAGGAACTTATGGAAAAGATTGCAGAAACCGGCAAGCTCGGAAATCTGGATCTACCGGAAGATATCAAAAAACTCTTTGTAACAGCGCAAGAAATAGACCCGGACTGGCATGTTATCATGCAGGCAACATTCCAGAAATACTGTGATTCAGGAGTATCAAAGACTATTAATCTGCCATTTGAAGCAACTCCTGAAGACATAGAAAAATCTTACCGCCTGGCAAAAGAACTTCACTGCAAGGGAATAACAGTATACCGTGACAGAAGCAAGACACAGCAGGTACTGTATGCAGGCAACGGGCAGAAAAAAAGCGACGAGGAAAAAAAGATTGACCTCACAATGAAGATGCCAGATAAGCTTTTAAAGCTGGATGCAACTTTTGATCCTGCATGCCCAACCGGTAAGTGTGACCTTTAATACTTTTTAAATAACTACACAATATTTTTATTCTATAAGTCGTTATTATATTTATGGCACTAAAATCAATGGAAAGGGGAGATCTTGAAAAATTTATAGATGAGCTCGAGTTAAATTCAAAGGAAACATATAAATTATGGAATTTTAAAAGTAAGGAAGAATTTGTATCGTTCATTAAAGGATATGTATTTGGAAGTTTTACCATGGGAATAATTGATAAAAATAAAACCATCAACAAAAATTTCATGTTAACAGAAGAGGATATAAATGAAATTATATCTATAATAGAAAGAAGATCCGTTGAATTCCTAAAGAATCTAGAAGAAGAATAATATCATAGGCTTCTTAACTTTACAGTACCATCTATCAAAATTAAATACAAACAGGTCTTATATTCCATTTGATGTTACCCATTTAAAGTTGCAGTGTATCATTAGGAGATATTCTGTTATAATTTAATCTATAAACCTTTATTTTATATGTTTTCCATTTTTGCAAACATACTATTTCCTCCTTTCATTGCTTAAATAATTTTAATTTTATTTCACTGTTCCGGGATTATTGGAATATCGAGTTTTAGAACTTTGCCCTATATTTTCAAAATCTTAATTCTCTCTCATCCAAAGATAGTGAATTGAAGCTTTTATTTTAAATATTGTGCTTATTATATAACTCCTTAAAAATATATGCAAATTATAACTGGGTATAATCACATTCATGCTATTATTCTATAAATTTGTTGAGTTATATATTAAAGCACATGATTATAAAAAATATTCAAGGTATATGAGACTAATAGGAATAGATTCTACATTATTGAAAACATCAATAAAGGGTTCAGGGAAATACCATGGCACTGAAATTAATGGAATAAAAATACATACATCTTCTGTATTATATCCATATATTATGCCACTGAATATTTCCATATCATCAGCAAATAAAAACGATTCATTATTTTTAAATGAATTGCTGGATAAAATGGATGATAAAATATTGTATTCCTCTATATTGGTATTTGATCTGGGATACTATAATTTAGAAAAGTTCCAGGAATTAAAGGATAAAAATATACTATTTGTTTCAAGGATTAAGAAGAATGCAGTGTATGAAAGCATAGGGGAAATAAATAATCATGAAATTATAAGGTTTAACAATGGCCTTACATTAAGGATTGTAAGGGTTAATATCAATAATATGGAATATGATTATATTACCAGTATATTAAATTTAGATGATAAGCATACAGCATATGCATATAACTTAAGATGGAACATAGAGGAATTGTTTAAAATGATGAAATCACAATTAAAGATGGATAAATTAATATCTAAATCGTTGAATGGAATATTAATACAGCTATTTTCCTATTTTATAGCTTATATTATACTGAATATGATTATTGATTCTATTGGTATAAGCATATCTTTCTCTGAATTAATAAGGGGAATAAGGAATAAGAGAATGTATTATTACAACAATATGATTATTCTTGATCTATCCAGAATATAATTATAATTTAAAGGATTGGCATTCCAATTAATGGAATGCCTTACCTACCTGCATAGATAATATCATAGGCTGTTATATAAATCTTTTTGAATTTATTGTTGTTCTTGTATAATTACATGTTAATTTGATTATTTTTTACAATTATAATTGTTTAAATGATAGTTAATAGCATTCATAAGGAATTAAAATTAAATTATTGGATTGTGGAAATATTTCGGCATCTTTATATATTGGAAACAGGTAAGATATAATTAATATCTCGAAAATATTTTATAATTTATGATTAAGCAAATCTATAAAAATTAAAACATCAAATAAAAGTTTTAGCTCACTTATATGACAAGTATACAATTATACAAATAAATTAAAGTCTAACTGATATTATGCAAAATTTTAATCCAAATTTTGTTAAAAACGGACAATAGAAAGATAAAGTGTTATTTTCTATATTGAAAAAATTAAATAGGGTTTTAATATGAGCATTTATGGATATAGCAGTCCTTATTAAGCAAACGGTGGATATGGACCAGATAAAGCTGAACGACAACAATGAGCCTATCATGGATAACATGCCATTAAAGATGGATATTCTCAGCAAAAATGCAGTAGAAGCAGCAGTGCAGCTGAAAGAAAAATATGGCGGTAAAGTTACAGGTATAATATTTGGTACAGATAGATCAACATCAACCATGAAAGAAGCATATGCAATGGGTGTGGACGAAGGCACAGTTATTACTGGATATAAAAAATCTGACCCAATGGTAACAGCCAGTGTCATTTCCTGTGAACTTAATAAATCTAAGTATAACATTATAATTCTAGGAGACCAGTCATCAGATTCATATTCCGGGTTGTTAGCAGGATTGCTTTCATCAGCACTGGGTTTAAATGTAATCACAAATGCAATTAATATAGAAATTAACGGGGAAACAGCAAATGTAACTGTTGAATCCGAAAGCGAGGATATAACTGTTGAAACCAATCTCCCGGCAATAGTTTCTGTTGCTCAGGAAATAAACGAACCAAGATTGCCAAAAGTTATGCAGATCATGATGGCAGGAAAGAAAAACATAAATATTGTTGAGGGCAAACCTGAATACAAGGATGACACAAAAATACTTTCAGATAAAGCCCCTGAAAGCCAGAGAAAGAAAATAATTTATGAGGACGGAAAAGGAATAGATGAAGTGGCAAAAATATTGAGGGTGGTAAAATGAAAGGATTAATATTTTCAGATGAGCCAAAAAACGCTATGGAAATGGTTACATATTTACGTGGAAAAATGGATGTGGATGTAATATCTACAGAGAATAAGGAACTGGTGGAATATGGGGCAGCTACAGTTTATTTTTACAGTGATGGTTTTGTAGATAATTTAAGCAAATTTTTAGCAGGGCATATTGAAAAAAATAATTATGACTTTATTTTCATATCATCAACAAATACTGGCAGAGAACTGGCAGGCATATTATCATACAAATTAAAAATGAAATGCATGCCTGAAATATTCTATTTTGAGAATAAAGAAAATATCACCACGAAAAGATTCTTCCATGGCGGGAAAACTGTAGTTGAAGAGGAAAGCAATTTCAAAATGTTTACTGTTTCCGCAGGCATAATAGAGGCTGAGAAAATAAATAAAAAATCTGATGTCAAAAAGATTGACCTCGAAAAGAGCAATTACAAAATAATTAATGTGAAAAACAAAGAATCTGGAGGAACAGATATAAGGAATGCCAAGGTTATTGTATCAATAGGCAGAGGGCTTGGAAGCCAGGAGAATATTGAAAAGATTATGCCATTAGTTGCTGTGCTTCATGCTGAAATATCAGGATCAAGGCCTGTATGCCTGGATTATAAATGGCTTAGTGAGGACAAGCAGGTTGGATTATCCGGAAAAAAAGTAAGGCCGGATTTTTATATAGCTCTCGGCATCTCAGGCCAGATACAGCATATAGCAGGAATAAGAGGTTCTAAAACAATAATCGCAATAAACAAGGATAAAAGTGCACCAATATTTGAAGAGTGTGATTACGGAATAGTTGGAGACCTTTTTACCGTTGTTCCGGAACTTGTTGAAAAATTAAAAAATTAATTAAATGCCTATTAAAATATTAAAAACCTTTTTAATGTTTAATAAATCCCGTATTTTCAATTAAATATTTAAGTAATGGTGTATTATTATTACCTATGAAAGAAACTCTTCCGGTGGATGAAAAATACAGAATGCATATGACCAGGTATTTTGAAGAATATAAGAGAGCTATAAATGATCCGGTCGATTTCTGGAGGGAAAAATCAAAAATAATAGATTGGTTCCATCCATATGATACTGTTCTCGATGAATCGAACAAGCCCTTTTATAAATGGTTTGTCAATGGAAAAACCAATATGTCATATAACTGCCTGGATAGGTATGCAATGACGGAGAAGAGAAACAAGGTCGCATATATATGGGTCCCTGAAAAGGGCGAAGAAAAAGTAATCACATATTTTGGTCTTTACAGGAGAGTAAATGCATTCGCAAAAGCACTTTTGAATCTTGGCATAAAAAAAGGCGACGGAGTTACAATATACCTTCCAATGATTCTAGAAGCACCTATAGCAATGCTGGCATGCGCAAGAATAGGAGCGGTATTCAATGTTGTATTCTCCGGTTTCGGTGAAGAAGCACTTGCACAGAGAATTGATGATTCAAATTCAAAAACTGTCATTACTGCAGATGGTGGCTACAGGAAGGGAAAAACAGTACAGCTAAAGAAAATTGTGGATTCAGCAATAGATCTAAGTAAAGGCGTTGACAACGTAATTGTTGTAAGGAATACATATGATAAAATCAATATGGAATCTGGCAGGGATTATTATTATGATGAAATTCTTGAAGATGGCTATGTTGAGCCCGAAGAACTTGATTCCAGCGATCCTCTATTTATTTTATATACATCAGGCACAACCGGAAAGCCAAAAGGCATTGTTCATGGTAACGGCGGATATCAAGTATGGATTGCAAATACTCTGAAGTGGGCTTTTAATCCCGGTGAATCTGATCGCTGGTGGTGCGCTGCCGATATAGGATGGATCACAGGTCACAGCTATATTGTCTTTGCTCCACTGCTTCTCGGGATTACATCGATTATGTATGAAGGCGCTATAGATTATCCCAAACCAGATAAAATGTGGGAAATTGTGGAAAAATACGGAGTAAACATATTATACACATCGCCCACCGCAGTAAGGTTATTAATGAAATATGGAGATAAATATCCGTTGAATCACGATCTTTCGTCCTTAAAAACACTGGGAACGGTAGGAGAACCTATAAATCCTGCAGCCTGGCACTGGTTTTATGAAAATATAGGAAAGGGCAGATGCCCGATAATAGACACATACTGGCAAACCGAAACAGGCGGATTTACAATAGCACCATCTGTTGAACTTGGCATGCCGGATCTTAAGCCAGGTTCCGCAACATTTCCAATGCCCGGAATAGTTCCGGAGATACTCAGGGAAGAGGGAACTCCCGCCAAAAGTGGAGAAAAGGGATACATAGTTATAGATAAACCATGGCCCGGGCTCATGATGACAGTCAACAACGACGATCAAAGATATATAGATACTTATTTTTCAAAGTTTCCAGGAAAATATCTCATGGGAGATTATGCAATAAGGGACGAAGACAATTATTTCTGGCTGCTTGGAAGAAGTGATGAGGTTTTAAAGGTATCCGGGCACAGAATAGGAACCATTGAAATAGAGGATGAGCTTGTATCTTTGAAGGAAATAGCGGAAGCAGCTGTATTCGGAAAACCGGATACTGTTAAAGGCGATACAATAATAGCGTTTGTAACGCTGAAAGATGGCTTTGAAAAAACCAGTGAACTTATCGATGCACTGAAAAAACGGATAAGGCATGATCTCGGCCCAATAATGGTACCTGAAGAAATACATATTGTTCCTGCTTTGCCAAAAACAAGGTCAGGCAAAATCATGAGGCGTGTAATTAAGGCAGTATATTTAAATCAAACAACAGGCGACATAAGCACGCTGGAGAATGAATCTTCTGTGGAAGATATTAAAAAGGCAATGGAAATTATAAGAAAAGGAACTGGAGATTGAAATTACTTCACTGCACAAATTAATTTTTTTTAATAATTTTTAGCAATAGAGGTATTTTTAATATTGTATCAGGGCTGTCGAAAACAATATGCTCTAAAGGTTTTTTATGCGGGTCAAATTTATCAACATGTACTTCATAATGGTCAATGAATTCTACAACATGTATTCCCAGTTTTGATCCATCAATGCTGCATCTATAATCTCTTACTTGGCCACGAATTTTTCCGATAGATCTGAAAAATAACCCTGTTTCCAACGGGTCTTCCATTTCCTTTGGTAAATCAATTTTTCCATCAGCAAGAGCGATTGCACATGCAGTACTCCATGAAATATTACTCATAAAATTTCAAGGCAAACTGATTATTAAAGTTGGCGATCTATATTAAAAAAATTAAAATGTAATTACTGAAAAACCGTTATCTATCTCTTTTGCTGTCTGAATTCCACCCATAACAGGTTCAATGCCTTCAAGAAGCTGTTCTTCGCTTAGCCCAATTCCTTTTGCCGAAACCTTGCAATATGTAATTTCTATTCCTGCGCTTTTCATCTTATCAACAAGTTCTATGATTGGCTTTATTCCATTGGAATCCTTCAATAAATTCTCAACTCCCCTTCCCAGAAACATAAAATGAACTGTTGCATTTGCATTTTTAACAGAGCTGTAAGCAAAATTAGCTGCTACATTTACCATATTCAGATCGTCTTTTCCTTTTGTAAGAACTACGAACATTTTTGCCATAATCTATAATATAATGACGGTTAATAAACATAACTGTATTGATCATATTTTATCAAAGATATAGTATAAATGCAATAGCCACAGCCAGCAATGTTGAAAAAGCGTTAACCTGGCCCTTGGACATTTTGCCTTTATTTTCAAAAAGGGCACCTAAAATACTATCGATCTGGCATCCCGTGAACCCAAGAACTGTTATAACTAGCAATGAAATAACATCAAAACCATGGAAATTGAGTATGACATATGATATCCCAATTATAAATGCACCAAATAGTGCGGCAGCTTCCCCAAGTAAAGAAATTCCACCGTTTATTCCTGGCCTTATTTTTTTTAAGCTGGTAATCATATAAACATTACTGTCAAATACCCCTATTTCAGATGCAAAAGTATCTGCATTAACCGACGCAAAAGAAACGCCAAATATCAGGAAATATGGAAATCCTCCAATTTTTGCTGCATTCATGACTGCTATAGCAATTCCTATCAATGCAGCATATATGACATTGGATGCGTGCCTCTCTCCATTTTCGCCTTCCTGCAATTTTCTCTGCATTTTTTCTTTAATTCTGAATTTTGTTGCGAGCTGTGCTGTAACAGCAAATATAAGCATTAAAATAAGCCAGTAGAGAGACCCTAAAACCAGAACAATAATACCAACTATGAGGGCAGCCACTGTGCCCTTAAAATCAAATACATTGAATTTTAATGCAAATACAAAAAGTGTCAGAAGAATTGCCACTGATGTTATTATATAGTAAATGTTCATGCTTTACACCTTTCATTGATGGAAATATTATTTTCTATTAAAATGAAAATATGGCACGATTTAATCTCTGACATTACGTCATATATATTGCAGGGCTATAAATTTTTTATGCCATGAAGTAAATTCATATTATATATATAATTATATGAAAACTATATAGTAAGTTCTTAATATATATTGTTAATATATACTTAATGATAGAAATAGAAGAACTGAAAAATGGCATAAGAGCAGACAAAGACTATTTAAAAAATATTAAATTAATGGTATTTGATATGGATGGAGTATTATTAAAAAATAGAAATTCATGGGATATAATAATACACAGATCGATGAAAAAGATATATTTAGCAAATGAAATGAAATATACTTTTGATTATCTCTGGCATAATGGACTGCCTGATAATATTTTTGAGGAACTCACAGAAACAAAAATTAAAACATATTTAAATCTCAATGATTTATCTTTTAACGTTTTAAGGACAATGGAATATTTGAAGAACAGGAAAATAAAAACAGCCATAGTATCTGCAGGATCGCAGGTTTTTGCTGGATATTTATCTGAACTTCTTGGCATTGATTATTACACAGGAAATGAAGTTGATGTAAAAAATCATAATTTTATTAAAAACGTTGATCCAGCCACGAAGGACTTAAATGTAAAAAAAATACAGGAAAGATATGGCATATCACAGTCCGAAACAGTCAGTGTAGGAGACTCCTACATGGATTTATCAATGAAAAAAAGATCAAAATATTTTGTTGCATTTAATCCATCTTCCTCCAGATTAATCGAACCATCTGATTTCTTTGTAGAATTCACAGACCTGTATGGAATTATAGAAAACATGGTAAGGCACTAAATTTTTAATCTTTAAACATATACGTTTCCATGAAATTTAAGGCAATAGGCACATGGAGTTCAAAACTTGACATTGGAAAGAAGAATAGTTCATTTCTCCTGGAGGATAATACACTTCTTGACTGTGGCCCTCATGCTGTAGAGGAATTAATTAATTCAGGCATAAATTTAAAAGATATTAAGGCAGTTCTGGTTACTCATTTACATTTGGACCATTACGGTGGCATCCCGGAACTAATATGGCAGAGAGCACTTAATGGCATAACAGACCCTGTTAATATAATTGGCCCTGAGAAAATAGAAAACAGCACAATATCCATACTTAAATACTATAATACGCCTGAATTTATGCTCGAAGGAGTAAAATTCAATAATCCTGATAACAGGGTTACAGTTGCACCTGGCATTCATACTGTAGAAGACTATACATACAGAATCAAAATAGAAAATAAAAAATTATTCTATTCAGGCGATACATCATATTCGGAAACAGCAATAAAAAATGGTGAAAATTGTGATATTTTTATACACGAAGCCACGTACTGCAATAATAAGGAAGATGAAGCAAAAAAATATGGCCATTCAACAGTAAATGATGCACTTAAAGCCTTTACTTTAAGCAGATCTAAAATCCTTGTTCCCACACACATGTCTGCTGATTCACTCAATCAAATCAAATCATTGAATTATGAAAATATATTAATTCCTGAGGATGGAAAGGTGTATTATCTGTGAAAACAGTGGCATTTTTTGTTAACCCGCTTGCTGGTTATGGAGGCATAAGAAACAATAAAGGGTCCGATAATATGCATCTGGAAAATATTGAAGATTCAACATCAATTAAAAGATCAATAGAGTTTCTTTCAGGAATTAAATGCAGGGACATAACATTTATTGTTCCATATGGCTGCATGGGATCTGATGAAATGGACATTGCTGGATTGAAATATACAATTTCATATCATCCCGAAGAGCCAACAACATCAAAGGACACGATAAATTTCCTGCTTTCTGCTTCCGGGGCAGACTTAATATGTTTTGTTGGAGGAGACGGAACTGCAAGGGACGTATTGAAAGCAGGTTTGGGTATACCAGTTATTGGAGTTCCTGCAGGAGTAAAAATGTACAGTTCTGTTTTTTCTATAAATATAAAATATGCAATTGAAGTTTTTACTAAATTTTGCATATCTGATCCAGAATATATAGAATGCGAAGTTGCGGATATTAATGAAGAGCAGTACAGAAAGGGAAAACTGGAGATTACCAGCTTTGGAACTTTAAAAATTCCCGATTTTGATGGAATGATGTTCTCCTCAAAGGCAGAATATCCGGAATCTTCATCATATGATATTGCAGAATACATTATTGATAATATGAAAGAAGATGTTTATTATATAATAGGCCCGGGAAGTACCTGCAAGGCAATAGTTAATTCCCTTGGCTTTAAAACAAATATGCTTGGCTTTGACATCTTTAAGGGAAAAAATTTAATAACAGAAGATGCTGGTGAGGATGCAATATACAATAATATATTTACAGGGCACGTAAAGATAATAATATCGATTATTGGTGGACAGGGATTCCTGCTTGGGCGGGGGAATCAACAGCTATCGGCGAGAATAATAAAAAAAACCGGTTTTGAAAATATTTGTGTTATATCATCACCAGAAAAGCTTTCCGGCATTTCATCACTTGCAGTGGATATCAATGATCATGAAATTAAAATTCCGAAATTCATAAGGATATTAACAGGATACGGGCAGTTTAAAATGATGAAAAGCAGATACTAATTTATCTATATTCCTAAATAATTAAGCGGAATAATTTATATCTAATAGTTCCATTAACGGTTGTGCAAAAAGGAAATACACTGGCAGGATTATCAAGATATCTAAAAACTTCACCTAAGTGGTATTATTTAATATTGCCAGTTGTCATACTATTTCTCATTAATTATTTTATACTGAACGATTTTATTTTACTTCTAATTGTATCGATTCTCCCATTCATGCTTTTATTGCTTATTGATTATATTAGCATTAAACTTACAAATAAACAATTCAATAATAACCGTATCATATACCTTGATTTCATATCACTGGTCATGGTTACATTATTTTTCCTGGTTGGTGTTTTATTGCACCCAATAATTTTAATGCCAGATTATTATATTATAGCTGTAGCCATAGCTTTTCCTGCATTTTTAAGATTCCTGGTTTTATATATTTATTATCCATCATCCATGATTTCCGCAATAGCTCTTTCGATGAATTATACATATTCATATATAATTATAGCATTGATTTTTTATAAAATAAATAGCATTGCAGTTAGATTTATTGTTCCACTCATTGTGGCAACAATTATTTACGTTATTTTTTCATATTTATTCCTTATATTTACAACAATAGGATTCACAGCAAAATACAAGTCAAGGCCTTCAGAACTGATTAATTTTTTCCTTAACAGAGATAATGACGGAGATATAGGTGAAAAATTTTTCAGCCATGTGTATAACAAAAAAAGAAACATTCCGGTAGTTACAACAAATATAAAGAAGGGAAATGAGAATTTAGTTACACTTGTTTTCCCGTTTGTGCATCCTGGCCCATTCGGTAATCTTTGCAGCAGCAATTTGCCATTAAAGCTCAGCAAAGAACTTGAAAGGGACAATGTAATGGTTTTTCATACTGCAACAACAAACAGCAATAATTGCAGTGGAGTAAACGATATTAAAAATATTGGCAGAGCTGTTAAAAATTCAATGTCTAAAATAAAATATTATAATTCTGTATCTGATTTTGTAAAATTCAATGTGGACGGTTACGATGTCTCACTTCAAAAATTTGGCAACTCTGGAATTTCAGCAGTAATACCTTATGATAAACCATTTGATGATATTTCAATAAAAGCAGGTTTAAAGGTCATGAAAGCCCTTGAGGAAAATGGCGCGGAGAATTTTGCATTGCTGGATGCACAGAACAGTTTTATTGAAAATGCTGATGAACTGGAAAACTGCGATATGATTATAAATCCTCTCATAAAAAAATTCAAATCCACAGATTCAAAATATCCTGCCATTATCGGATATGCAAGAAATTATGAAAAAATAAATGGCCTGGCATCAATGGGCGTGCAGGCACTGGTTTTCAAAATTGAAGACCATTACAATGCCATAGTTTTAACAGATTCTAATAATATAAGCAGGGATATAATAAAACTGGCACGGTTAAAATCTGATAAAAGGGTAAAGAACATGGATATATATACAACAGATAATCATGTAGTGAATGTTGGAAATCTGGATATAAATCCTCTTGGAATGCACTGTGAACCAGAACCTGTTGCCAATCTTATAAATAAAACAGTAATGGATGCCATTGAGAATTGCAGCCCTGTTTCAGTTGGAACGCATACAGAGCATATAAATGTAACAATGGGTGAAGAAAACGCCTTCCACAATCTTATGAACACAGTTATCACCTCAATGAAAGTAGCAAAATACTCCATCGCTTTTATAATGTTTATATCCATATTTGTATCTGTTCTTTCCTTCAGATACCTGGTTTTCCATTTATAATGATCTTTTTGACATGATCATATCAAGTATTACAAATGCTGTCATTGCCTGAATTACAGGAACCGCACGGTAAGATATAAAAGGATCATGCCTGCCCTTCACCACAACTTCTGAGGCTTCCATTTTTTCAATATTAACGGTTTTCTGCGGCAATCTAATTGACGATGCTGGTTTCATAGCAATATTGAACTCAACAGGCATTCCATTTGTTATGCCCCCAAGTATGCCACCAGAATTATTTGTTTTTGTTACTATTTTATTATTTTCAATGTAAAATTCATCGTTTGCCTGGGAACCCTTCATATTGCCCAGTTTAAATCCAGAACCAAATTCTATCGCCTTTAATCCCGGTATGGAAAACATGGCTTTTGAGATCTCGCTTTCAATAGAATTAAAAAATGGTTCCCCGATGCCTTCTGGAACATTGCAAATTTTGGTACTTATTACGCTCCCAAGGCTATCGCCTTCCTTTATTACATCAAGTATTCTGGTATATAGCAATTCATCTTTTTCCTTATTCGGCATTCTTGTCTTAAAATCGTATGCATAATCTTCATTATCTGGGGGGCTTTCTTCAAGCGTTATGCCCCCGGCCGATTTTATGTAAGTTACTATTTTTATATTGTATTTTTTTATTATATCCATGGCGAGTGCACCGGCTGCAACAAGTGGCATGGTCATCCTTCCCGAAAAAAATCCTCCTCCTTCATAGTTTCTGTATTCTCCATATTTGTAATACATGGTTAAATCTGCATGCCCTGGCCTTGGATTTGCCTTCAAATCATCATAATGTTTGTCAATATAATCCTTATTTTTGAAAATAAATGTAAATGGTGAACCATCTGTATATCCATTATGGGAGCCTCCAATGATTTCCATTAAATCATCTTCCTTTCTCTGTGTGGTTATAATTGTCTGCCCGGGCTTTCTCCTGTCAAGCCATTTCTGTATAAACTCTTCATCGATATTTATCCCTGCAGGAAGGCCGTCCATTGTACCGCCTATGTAAGGGCCATGGGATGAACCGAATACTGTAAGCTTTACTTCATTGCCAAGTGAGAACATAAAAAGATATATGGTTATAATTTATTAATATTTTTATATCAAATAGCAATAACCGTATAAAGCTCCGTGGTGTAGAGGCCAAGCATTACTGGCCCTGGACCAGCAGACGGCAGTTCGAATCTGCCCGGAGCTATTGTAGTTATATTTTATTGAATAATTTAATTAAATAGGTAATAATTTACTGTTATGGGAGTAGAAGAATTATATGAATACTGCGAATTAATAGATAAAACTCTTCCGCCAGACCACGCATTTTTCCTTTATGAAGCACATATAAAAATAGTACAATCTTATCTTGGCCTTGCCGTATCTCAGGCGAGAAATGTTGAAAAAATCAGGGAAATTCTTGATATACTGGATACACTGAATGAAAACATATATGATAGTGATACAGTTCTTCCAGATCAGGTTAGGAAATCTATGAGACATGAAACAAAGGAATGGATTGATATTGAACAAAAAATGGATAATGGCGATAAATACACCGCATACCTTGTGCTTGCAGCTTCAAATCTCAGAATAGCCTTATCAGAGCTCTGGACCTTGAAAAAAGATCCCGATTTTTCTGAGCATATAACGGATTATACACTGGAATTTATGCCAAAATTAATAAATATGATAAATAACGAAGCCATAGGAAACGTTCTCCTTTGATATTCGCAGTAATTGTATTCTCTATAGTTTCGGTATTAAGGTTTTAGTGCCTTCCTTCATAGCATGGTCTATAAATTATTTAAATCTGTGGAATCAATATATTCTTTATATGTTGTTGGCTCCTTTACATACCTGAATAAGGATGTATTCTCCTTGTAATAATCCAGCTGAAGCATATAAAACTGCTCCTTTGTAAGCAATCCTCTTTTCTGCAATGTTCCTATAAAAGGTCTGAAAATCAATGATGACACTTCCTTCACAGGCTGCATCCCAAGTTTGGCTCTAATAATATTGAACATATCTGCAAATGTTACTTTATCTTTTGTGCACACATCAAGTACTCCAGACCTTTCAAGTGAATTTTTAATCACAGTGATAACATCGTTGATGTATACTGGTGCCATATTGCCGCTCTTTGGCAGGTATGGAACTTTCCCCTTTGCAACGTCAAGAAGCATTTTTGTAAATTTATCACCGGCTCCAAACATTGTGGACGGCCTTATAACAAGTGAATTTTTGAGCATGATTGCATTATCCTCGGCAAGCCTTTTATACCTGAAATAATCGGTACTTCCCTTGTCTGCATTTATTGCTGAAAAGTATATAAGTTTCTTATTTCCTCTGAGCTCCTGCATGGCCTGAACTACGTTTTTCATGCCCTTAAGCGATAAATCTTCATGTGTTTCCTCATCTTCTTTTAAGACATCTATTGCATGTACAATAAGGTCATAATCACCAATGGCGTTTTTAACATCTTCATATTCCCTAACATCGCCTTTTATATATTTAACGCCAAGCCTGTCAAGTTCCTCGGAATTATTCCTTGAAAAATAAGCCTTTTCTTCAGCATCCATCTGTTTCAGGATATTGCTTCCAACGAATCCTGACCCACCAAGAACTATTAATTTCATGATACTGTATATTTAATGCATATAAAAATCTTATATCTTTAAATTTGCCACAACAATCAACAAATAGTTATATTTTTATTCTTTGAATTAATTCAAATATCATGGATGATTTTTCAAACAGGGATAAAGATGTTTTTTTAATAAAAACAGATATGATTGATAGAGGAGCTCTAATGTCCAGGTATAGTAGAACAGGGAGCCTTGATATCAGGGGAGTTTATGAAAAAGAATTCAAAAATAATCCAGATAAAGCTGTCGATTTCTATAAAAGAATATTTCTTGATTATGGTGATGAATCCGTAGCCGAGCTTACAACAGCCCAGCTTGGAATCCAGAATGTGTCAAATATAATATCAAAAGTGATAGAGGAACCCAGAATAGGATTGTCATATCTGGAAAAATCATCAAGATATGTGAAATACAATAAAAAAGATAATGGAAAATATCTTTTCCTGCATGGTGAAGATGCTGGAATAGAAGAACCTGATGATTACAATGAATACTGCAATGAACTCTTTAATTTTTATTCCAGCGCATACCCGGAAATGCTCAAATATATGGGTGAAATCAATCCACTGGAAAATTTTACTTTTGAAATTGGTGGAAAAAATTATAGATCATCAGAATTAAAAAATATTGATGAAAAAACAATAGAAAAATCATATAATACCTCCCTGAGATCAGCCGTTCTTGACGAAATCAGGTCTGTGCTTCCATCATCAACCCTAACAAACATAGGAATATCGGGCAATGGAAGGGCGTTCATATCTCTTATAGAAAGGCTCAATGCTTATGGAATTCCTGAAGCATCAAAATATGGAAATCTAATTTATAATGAACTTAAGCCGGAACTCCCGGAATTAATAGACGATGCTGTATCTGGCCATGGAAAGTCCCAGAATGAATACAATATTGCAAGAGATTCTATTGGAAATAATTTTAATGTGGATGATAGCAATGCCTGTGCTGTAAAACTGCTCAATTATATGGATGAAGCGAAGGCAATAGACATGGCTACCAGGATGCTTGTTTATGGTAATTCAGGCTACTATGGAAGCACCGGCATGCCTTCAGAAAAGGAACACAAAATTTTAAATCAGTTGACAGAACTCAGGCAAAATCGCAGGCATAAACTCGGCAGGTCTTTTGAAGGGATTAATTATACATTTGAAGTAACTATGAATTACGGCGCATTTAGGGAATTCCAGCGCCACCGGTTTTTTTCAATAATCAGGAAACCGTTATCAACAATATATGGATATGATATACCAAAAACCCTTGGGGATATATCAGGACTCAGATCGGAGTATATTGATTTGATGGAGCAAGCAGTGCCATTATACAATAAAATAAAGAAAAAATCTGGTACAAAAATAGCTCAGTATGCAGTTCCATACGCATATAAATATCCGTTAGTTTTCAGTTCTAATCTAAATGAGCTCACATATTTCATTGAATTGAGAAGCAATCAGCAGGTGCATCCTGACCTGAGAAAAGTTGCACTTGATATTTATGGTGAGATTAAAAATGTGCATCCAGTTCTGGCATCCATGATAAAATTTGTGGATACTGGAGATTACAGGCTTGGCAGGCTACCATCAGAGGTAAGGAAGGAAAATAAAAAGAAAACTTTGGCAAGGAAAAATTAAAATTATTTTCATTCTTTAATTTTAATATTTCAATTTTAGAAAAATTTATATTGAAGAACATATTTATGAATCGATTGTTATGATGTCAGGTCAAACCCCAATATTAATATTAAAAGAAGGAACAGAAAGGCAACAGGGCAAGAATGCCCAGAAGAACAACATTGAAGCCGCCAAGGCAATTGCTGATGCAGTAAGAACAACTCTTGGACCAAAAGGAATGGACAAGATGATGGTTGATTCCATAGGAGATATAATTATCTCAAACGACGGTGCAACCATACTGAAAGAAATGGATGTTGACCATCCCACTGCAAAAATGATTGTAGAGGCTGCAAAGTCACAGGATACAGCAGTAGGAGACGGAACAACAACAGTTGTTGTATTCGCAGGAGAACTTTTAAAGCAGGCAGAAGCATTGCTGGATCAGGGAGTCCATTCAACAATTATAGCTGACGGATACCATCTTGCTGCAGAAGAATCAAGAAAACAGCTTTCAAATATGGCAGTAAGTGCAAGTGATGATGCAATGCTTAAAAAGGTTGCAATTACAGCACTGTCAGGCAAAAACACAGGGGTGGCACCTGAATTCCTTGCAGATCTTGTTGTAAAGGCAATAAATTCCGTTAGTGACACAATTGGCAAAAAAACTGTAGTTGATACAGCAAATATAAAAGTCGATAAGAAGAGCGGCGGCAGTGCAGCAGATACAAAATTCATAAATGGAATAATAATAGACAAGGAAAAGGTTCATTCAAAAATGCCATCTGTTGTTAAGAACGCTAAAATAGCACTTATAAATTCTGCATTGGAAATTAAGAAAACAGAAATAGATGCGAAAGTTCAGATAACAGACCCTTCAAAAATCCAGGAATTTCTTGACCAGGAAACCGACACACTTAAAGACATGGCTGATAAAATTAAGAAATCAGGTGCAAACGTTGTCCTGTGCCAGAAAGGAATAGATGATACTGTTCAGTATTACCTTGCAAAATACGGAATATATGCTGTAAGGAGAGTAAAGCAGAGCGACATGGAAAAACTGGCAAAAGCCACGGGAGCAAAGATGATTACCGATCTTGATGACATAACAGAAGAAACAATGGGAAAAGCCGAAACCGTCGAGGAAAGAAAAATAGGCGATGACAGGATGACATTTGTTACTGGCTGTGAAAATCCAAAGGCCGTTAACATATTAATAAGGGGTGGAACCGAGCATGTCGTTGATGAGATTGAAAGATCACTCAATGATGCAATACGTGTAGTTGCAATAACAAAGGAAGATGGCAAATATCTTCCAGGAGGAGGAGCAGCAGAAGCCGAGCTTGCAATGAAACTCAGATCCTATTCTAACAGTGTAGGAGGAAGGGAACAGCTGTCAATAGAAGCTTTTGCAAAGGCACTTGAGATAATTCCAAGGACACTTGCAGAAAATGCAGGAATGGATCCAATAAATACATTGATATCGCTTAAATCTGAGCATGAAAAGGGAAACAAAAACTTCGGTGTTGATATGGATTCAAATAAAATAAGTGATATGCTGAACGCAGGTGTGTATGATACATTCCGTGTGAAAACACATGCTATAGAAAGTGCGGTGGAAGTTGCAACAATGATATTGAGAATAGACGATGTAATAGCAAGCAGAAAATCATCAGCCCCACAGGGTGGAGCTGGCGGAATGGGCGGCATGCCAGGCGGCATGGGCGGCTATTAATTTTTTATTTTTATTTTAAAAGTATATATACCTTTTAGCAATATTTTAAACGGTGATTTATTATGATGCAGTTTAACGTGAGTTCAACAGAAAGAGATTATGCAACAGATTATGATGTTATTATTATTGGTGCCGGCGCAGCAGGATATTCTGCAGGCGTTTATATTAAAAGATCCGGTATGAGTGTAGCAATACTGGAGCGTGAAGCAGTTCCTGGAGGAAATACAGGAGTATCACCTCTGGTTGAAAATTATCTTGGATACAATGCAATAGTTGGATCTGACCTTGCTGAAGATTTTAAAAAGCATTACGAGCAGTACGGAAAAATTATTACCGAAATAGATGTGCGCGATATTAAAAAAGAAGGAGATAAATTTAAAATTATTACAAACAGGTCAGAATTCACAGCAAACGCCATAATAATAACTACAGGTACAACACATAGAAAGATGAACATTAAGGGGGAGGATGAATATTATGGTAAAGGAATATCATACTGCTCTACATGTGATGGTTACCTTTTCAAAGATAAAAATGTAGCAGTGATTGGTGGCGGGAATTCCGGCGCTATATCAGCACTTTATTTGAAAGGAATTGCAAAAAATGTTTCTATTATAGCGCATTCAAAAATTAAAAAATGCGAAGAGGCATACATAAAAGCAATAGATGAGAAAAAAATTCCCTTTATACTTAATGCAGAATCCGAAGAATTCCTGGGAGACGGCAAAAAACTTACCGGGATAAAATATAAAGATCTTGGCACAGGTGATGAAAAAATCATAAATATTGATGGAATTTTTGTGTATATAGGTGTCATTCCTCAAACATCTTTCCTTAAAAACATAGGCATGGAGCTGGATAAACATGGATTTATAATTGCAGATGAAAAGGGAAGAACAAGCATCCCCGGCATATATGCTGCAGGCGATGTGCTTTCTGGAAGTGAAGAACAGATTGCCACTGCAGTAGGCGATGGCAGCAGAGCTGCGATTACTCTATATACTGATAAAATAAATAAGAAGTTTTAAATTAATCTTTTTTATTTACAATCATGAAAAGAGATATATTATCAGTTGCAGACATGGAAAATGATTTATGTGAAATAATAGACACATCCATAAAATTGAAGAAAGATAAAACTATAAAATTTTCTGATAAGAAAATATTGGGAATGATTTTTGAAAAGCCGAGTACAAGAACAAGAATATCTCTTGAAGCTGCCATGGAACAGCTTAATGGCCATGCAATTTATCTCAGTCCAAAGGATATGCATCTCGGGGATGGAGAAACCATCGCAGATACCGCAAGAGTAATGTCAAAATTCGTGGATATAATTTCTTACCGCGCATTTGATTATAGAAATGTAAGGGAACTGGCAAAATATGCAACTGTTCCAGTATTAAACGCTCTTGACAACCTTGAACACCCAATGCAGATTGTTGCCGATTTTATGACAATTATGGAGAAGAAACACAGGCTGGAAAATCTTAAAATGGCTTATATAGGTGACGGAAACAATATGGCAAACTCCCTGCTTCTTGGTGCTGCAATAACTGGAATGGACATATCAGTAGCATGCCCAGAACATCATGAACCTGATCAGGATATAATCCATAAAGCAAAAGATCTGGCTTTAAAGACCGGAAGCAGGATTGAAATAATAAGAGATCCAAGAACTGCAGTAGATTCGGCAGATGTAATATATACAGATGTATGGGTTTCAATGGGGGAGGAAAATGAAAAGGCACAGAAGGAAAAGCTATTTAATGGATATCAGGTAAATCAGGAACTTGCAGATTTTTCAGATCAAAATTACATATTTATGCATTGCCTGCCGGCCAGAAGAGGCTTAGAAGTAACAGATGAAATTATTGATGGAATACACAGTGTGGTATTTGATGAGGCAGAAAACAGGCTTTACAGTGAAAAAGGAGTTATTTATAAACTCATTTCATAATTTTAATTATTCTAATTTCTCAAATTCCCCTTAATTCATTTTTTAGAAACACAAAGAGCCGCAAATCCAAATCATGCAGATTATTATTAATTTCACAGTTAATTGCCTGTTCTACATTTTATGCAAATCAGTATTAATACATCTTAATGAAACAGGAATATATTTATTTTAAGTGATATTGTCTTACCATGGTAAAAGTGGCAGTACCAGTAACCGATGGAAAAGTTGATTGCCCACCCCTTGGTCAGGAAATATATATTTACGACATAAGTGACTTTGCAAAACTTGTAGAAATATATGACAATCCAGCAAAAACTGCGAAATCAGTTCCTGGAATGATTATGCTCAAATCCGCTCTGGATAAAGATGTCAGTGCTTTTATAGTAAATGAAATACATTCACCCGGCGTAATGTTTCTTAAGGGAAATAAATTTGCAAATGATAATATTAAAATATTTCTGGCAGAAAATGAAAGGCTTGAGGATGCAATAAAAAAATACGTAAAAAAAGAATTAAAGGATATAACAGAATCCGGCCAAAAAAAGATGCTGTTAACAGCTCACGACCTTGGACTTTTTGAGTATCAAAATTTTTAAAATTATAGTTCATCTATAACTACCACTTATAAGTTATAATTATTTGTTATGCAATTGAGCCAAAGTATAAAATTATAATATTACTACTTACAAAACCAATAAAGTTGAACTGAAAAAATAAATTGCTTAAAATATTAAAAATAAGTTGCGTTTACCTTGCAGATGCTGCAACTCTTTCAATTTCTTCTTTTTTGCTTATTGCAAATGAATTTGCATCGTTTCTGGCTGCAAGCAAAATCTCGTTTGCAAGGCACTCCTGTATATGTGTTTTATGTTTGAATGAGGCTTTTGTTGCTCCTTTGGCTATATTTCTTAATGCCTCATCAAGCCTTCTGGACGGTGAAACATCGACTGATTTAGGAACTGCAATACCACCATATTTTAACCTTGTAACCTCTTCTCTTGGTGCTGAATTTTCTATTGCAGAAACAAGTATCTGAACAGGGTTCTGCTTTGTTTTTGTTGCAATTATATCAAAGGCATCTCCAAGAACTCTATAAGCTGAATATTTCTTGCCTGTCCACTTTGCAGTTCTCATAAGGTTGTTAAGCAGTCTTTCCACTGTATTTATGTTTCTTTTGCCAGACAGATAATTGGAGAACCTGCCTCCTGTGTCAAGGTTAAGATAAGATGTTAAATTTATATATGTGGCAAGACCCTGGTCTTTTATCTGTATACCTGAAATATCATATTTGTTCATTATTAACTGTTCCATGAAATCACCTTACTGTTTTCTCCTTTTTACCACGTACAAGCTGGTTAAGAGATATGTCATTGACTTTTATTACTTTGAATCTCACTCCTGGAATATCTCCTTTACTTCTTCCCATTCTTCCGCCAATGCCTTCCACCATGACCTCGTCATGCTCATCGATGTAGTTAATTGCACCATCGCCCGGTGCAAAAGCAGTTAACTGCCTCCCATTCTTTATGAGCTGTATTTTAACACATTTCCTGATTCCAGAATTAGGCTGTTTTGCTTCTATGCCAACTTTTTCTATAACTATGCCTTTGGCCTGTGGAGACCCTTCAAGGGGATCACTTTTTCTTCTGAGATCAAGCATCCTTCTTTTATAATTACGATCAGACCACTCATAATGTTTCCTTGCTTTCATTAATTTTTTTCCTGCATTTATACCATTTGCCACTACATCACCTTGAATTTGAAATTAC
Source organism: Ferroplasma sp. (assembly GCF_037442045.1). GTDB lineage: Archaea > Thermoplasmatota > Thermoplasmata > Thermoplasmatales > Thermoplasmataceae > Ferroplasma. Next base: position 46,516 of record NZ_JBBIRC010000002.1, read on the forward strand.
TTTAATAACGTCATTATTTAATAATTTATAATCTTTTCCAATAATCCTCTTCGTTTTTCCATTAACTGCACGAATGAAGTTTTTCCCAATGTCTGTGTGTATTTTATATGCCAGGTCCAGTGCGGTTGAACCATCCTTCACAAGATAGGCGTCTGGGAGCACTCTTCCATTCTTATCTTCCCATTTATTTTCATCAAGAACAGGATATACAACAATGTATCCAAGTGATTTTATTATTGATGTAAGAACATCATAAAAACGCATTATATTGCCATTTTCGTATTTTTTCCTTATATTATTGAGAACAGTTTTCTGTGCTTCCCCTGATTTTGCTGTAAATGCAAAGTCGCTTCCGTCCGATGTTATATATCCATTATTGAACGCTTTTTCTATTAAAAGTTCATATTCCGCTGAAATTAAATATTTTTTTTCATCAGTATTATTGAATGATTCGAGCATGTTTTCTGTTAATAGATCCGCTTTATTGCCTGTATTGAACATCGGCTTAACATACTTTAATATTGTCTGGGAAAATCTGTTTATATCCTCCTGACTCCAGTGAATGAGCTTATCAGGGAATTTTTCCTTCGCCATTATAAATATTACATCCTTTTCATTTAAACCAAATGTTGCTGCTTTCTGCAGCATTTTAACTTCCAGCCTTTCACTGCTGTTATCTTCCTTTCTGGCAAATTTCTGCCAATCCTTAGATATTTTATTGCTCATCCAGTTAATTATCTCATTTTTCACAAATTTAATATCCTCTTCTGGATCATGCTTTTTTTCAGATGGATTCCCTTCGGAGTCACTCATACCAGAAGCATCAAAAAGATTTATTATAATATCGGCGTCCCTGATATTATCCAAAAATTCATTTCCCATGCCCTTTCCTTCACTTGCTCCCTCTATAAGGCCTGGAACATCTATAATTTCTACCGGAATGTACCTGATGCCATTAATACATTTGCCTTCTCTGGGGTTACATTTTGCATTTATCTCACTTTCCGGACATTTATCCATTATGAAGGAAACGCCAACATTTGGCTTAATTGTTGTGAATGGATAATTTGCTATATCAACATCTATTGAAGTTATGGCCGAAAACAATGTGGATTTCCCTGCATTTGGTTTCCCGATCAATCCAATTTTCAGCATTAAGATTCAACTTCTCTCATATCGTATCCTTTCGGGCAATTCAATCTGCTTTTTATATTTTTGACAACAATTTTCTTGTTTGCTTTCATATTTAATAGATTGCATTTCTCTATATTTGGGCAGGTGAGATAATCGCATTTCATGCTCCGCAATTCAATGGAAGATCCCTCCATAAGGCGCTTTCCATTCTGCACATTATACGTATCAGGAACTTCCTCAACTTCAATTGTAGAAACTTTATTTTTATCATATATGAAGCACGGATTTACCTGTTCCTTTACTTCTTTTATTTTATATGACCTGCCGGGCTCCAGGTTGAAGCAAACACTTTTTATTCTGCATTCATCGCATTTGCCTGACAGTGCCCCTCTGAAGGTGAATACAAGGCCTGGTTTTGCCAGCTCTACACCAATTAAACTTATTTTATCCAATTTGATCACATTCCATAAAATTAAATGGTTTATTAAAGTTATGATTTAAATTAGATATCCATTGCTGGATATTAATAAATCGCAGGAAATTATATTATTCCTGTCAACTTCAATGCTTTTCTTGAAACCTCCTCGCTTAAATCCGTTTCGCCAAGTATGGTATATCTCTGCGGCCTCAGCCTGTGTGCTATTGAAAGGGCTTTAATGGCAACTTCTTCAGATATGCCATAATCTTTTGCCTTTGTCGACACCCCTATTTTTTTGTACGTATCGTAAAGCATTTTCCAGTCGCCACCATGAAGATACATTGCAGCTAAGGAACCCATCGCTACCTGCTCTCCATGCATTGCATTTCCACTGCCAAGAATTTCAAGCGCATGGGCAAAAAGATGTTCGCTTCCACTTGCAGGCCTGGAGGAGCCGGCTATTGCCATTGCAGTGCCAGATGCAAGTATCTGTTTTGTTATCATCCATATGCTTGCTTCAAGCCCCGGTTGAATCATGCCTGCGTTTTCTATAAGTTCTCTTGAAGAATATTCAGAAATTACTGCGGCTGTGGTACTGAATGGTTCCCCCTTTATCCTGTTTGCCATCTTCCAGTCCATAACAGAAGTAATATTTGATATAACATCAGAGGCTCCAGCAGCTGCAAAGCGATAAGGTGCTTTGGCCATGATTTTGGTATCGGCAACAATAGCTGTTGGCATTGCAGCCTCTATTGATAAAAAGGATTTTCCATCATATATTGAAGCTCTTGGCGACGCAATGCCATCATGGCTTGGTGCAGTTGGAAAACTGATGAAAGGAACGTTTAAATCAAAAGCTATCTTTTTTCCCATATCTATTTTAGATCCGCCACCAACACCGATAACAATTCCTATCTTAATTTGTGATACTTCTTCTTCAGCCTTTTTCAATGCATCCATGGTTGCGTTGCCTGACATTAACACATGATAATCAAGCCCGTGCAATTTTTCAACAACAGCTTCTCCTGCGATTTCATAGGTTTTTGATCCAGAAACTATCAAAATTGTGCCGGACTTTAAATGGTTTTCAGTTACCTGCCTTATATTATCAATGGCGTTATGCCCTATGTAAACATCGTTTGGAAAATGCATTGCCTTGATTTTATTGAATTCCATTTAACTTATGATATTTAATTGGAATATAAATTTACGTATTTGCCGTTTAATTATACCTTTTATTAAAATTTTACAATAAAATAGCATTTCAAAAAGTTTAAATATGTCTGACAATTAATATTAAATATGAACCGGTACAGTAAATTTTTTTATGTTGGAATTCTTATAGTTTCGATTACATATCTCTTAATTTTCATTATCCCGGGTAAAAAACTCATAACATATTTTGGCTATAATTACTATTTTGGCATAATACCGAGAATATTTCCAGTTTTTCTCATATTTGGCAATGTTTTTACTGTTGTCGGACTTCTGTTCCCATCTGTAGATATTAAAAAGCGCAGGATTTACCTTGCTGCAGTAGCTTTCATATTTATAGGTGCAGGCGTTTTAATGGCACTTATACTGCATGTATCTCCATTGAATACAGGTGAGTACAATGGCATCCGCTCAGGATATCTGCTCGTTGAGGGGCCAATACTTCTATTCTTTACTCTGGTAATGGCATATTACATTTCTGCAAATTCCACAAATACTGCTACTATAATTTCAAGTATCAGCAACAAAGACGATTTTAAAGGTAAAGATAATAGGTGATAATATTATGCACACAATAATGGACAGCAATCGTGAATTAAAATCCTTTGAACGATTTATGATAATTGAAAGGAAGAGCTTCTATACAATAAAGGAATATAAATTCCTGCTCTCTGGATTCCTGTTATACTGTAATAAGGATATATCTTCAATAAATTATGAGGACATAGAAAATTATAAGCATTTCATCGTCACCGTAAAAAATTATTCAAAAGCATCACAGTATCTTGCCATGAAGGCCCTGCGGCTTTATTATAAATTTAAAAATAAAGAAATTCCTCCAAATCTTATACCACCAAGAAGGTCACAAAAAATGCCGGTATACTTAAATGAGAAAGACGCAGGCATACTGATTAACGGTACAACAAATTCAAGGGATCATGCTATAATATCAGTATTCCTGTATACGGGGGTACGTGTCAGTGAACTGGCAAATTTGCAGCTCGGAGATGTAGATTTTGATGAAAATATAATATATATACATAGCGGAAAAGGCGATAAAGATAGAATTGTGGTAATGCCGGAAATATGTCATAACCATGTAAAATCTTACATGAAAGATAGAATCAAAATTATGTCAAACAATAACTATCTTTTCATATCAAATAAAAAAACAAAATTTAACACAAGCACAATTGAAAGAATGGTAAAGAGAGTAGCAAAGAATACAGGAATAATCAAAAATGTTACACCTCATGTCTTGCGGCATACATTTGCCACATCAGTTTTGAGGAATGGAGGCGATATAAGATTCATTCAGCAGATACTTGGGCATTCAAGCCTGGCAACGACACAGATTTATACACATATTGATGATAATACATTAAAAGAAATGTATTCCATGCATATGCCAAAATATTAGTTTTGCCTTTTTATAAGATATTCAAGAAGGAAATCCAGCATTTCCTTTATTTTTTGATTTCCATTTATTCTTACCAGTGCAGACCTCGCCAGATTGTTATATTCATTTATTTTTGTTAACGTATATTCATATGAGCCAGTAGATTTTACTATTTCTCTAAGGTGATAAAAGTCAGAATCATTTATGTTTCCGCTCTTAAGGCAGCGTTGTATGAAATTTTTTGTTTCTGTGTCTGAATTATTATAAGCTTTTATCATTAAAAGTGTCTTCTTCCCTTCGTTAACATCACCTTTCACCGGTTTTCCCGTTTTTTCTTCATTGCCAAAAAGGCCGAGTAAATCATCATAAAGCTGGAAAGCTATGCCTGCGTATTTTCCAAATTCTTTGATGTCATCTATATACTCTTTATTTCCTGATAGATATACACCCATGAGAAGCGGCCCCTGAATGGTATATCTTGCTGTTTTGAGAAAATGAAGTTTTAAAAGCCTTTCCTCGCTGTATACATCTTCTATTGAGGAATATATATCAAGTATTTGCCCTTTTCCCGTATCTTCTATTATTCTGGAAAATTCTAAATCCGCATCAAGAAGATTTTCAACATTAAAACCGGAACGAATAAGCGCCTCATGGGAAAAAGTATCAATAAGATCGCCTGCACTGATTGCTATGTTTTCCGCAATTCTTGCTATACCATCGCCCTTCATCGACTGTTCAATGCCTTTATGGAAACTTGGCTTCCCCCTTCTCATGTCACTTTGATCCATTATATCGTCATGTATAAGCAGAAATGATTGTGCCATTTCTATTGAAATTGAAGCCTTTATTATTTTTTCATTCTCTTCGGCAAACATGCTGTACCCAAGTATCATGAGAATTGGCCTTACACGTTTTCCCCCATTCATGGTAAAATCTCTCAACCTGGTTATAATATCCGCTATTTTTTTATCATTGCATTCCTGCAATTTAAAATGAAAATAATTTTCTAACTCAATATTTATCTTTTCCTTCAGTTCATCGAGCTGCTTTTTATAATCTTCTATGTTTTTCAAGTTACACTTAATTGGTTAAATTATTATTAAGTTTTTTCATGATTCTTTGCACTTAATCTTAATATATTAAATATAAATATCATATATTATGTCAGAAAATTATGTATATAAGAAAGATGATGAAGCTGATGATTATAATGAACGTGGAATATCATATTTTAATGTGGTGCAATATGCTGACGCAGTTAAGGAATTCACAAAGGCAATAAACATTATTAAAACCGACCCAGATTATTTCATAAATAGGGCACTGGCGTATTATTCTATGCATATGTATAATGATGCAATTAAAGATTGCAAAAGCGCAATAGAACTCAGTAAGGACAGGGGAGATTACCATAATACTCTGGGTTCTATATATGATGATGCGAATGAGCTTGATAAAGCATTGCAGGAATTTGATGCGGCAATTAAAATAGAGGATGATATGCCGGATTATTATTACAATAGGGGCAATGTTTACTGGAAACAAAATGAAAGAGATCTGGCATTAAACGATTACAGCAAGGCTGTAAATTTGAACTCGTCTGACCCTGTATTCCTGTATAAAAGATCCCAGATATATACAGAGCTTAAAAAATACCAGGAGGCATTATTGGATCTCGACGAATGCATTAAACTGGCAAGAAATCCAGAATATTATAAGGATGAGGCGAACATATACTATTTGATGGGGAAAAAGGAAAAGGCTCTGGAGATACTGGACAGTGTTCTTAAATATTCTCCAGAAAATCTATCCTTAAAGGCGCTAAGAGCCAAAATTGAAAATGAATAATATTAAATTATATTTTTTTTAACTATTATTTTCAATAAATTTAATAATCAGATTTGTCTATAATTACATATGAAAGCAATAGAGTTTGACAAATCCGGAATAGATAATATAAAAATTGTGGATACAGATTTAAAAGGCAACGGAATTAAAGTTAAAGTAATAAAGGCGGGATTAAACCCACTGGATTATAATCTTATAGCTGGCAATGTTGTATACAATGTAAAGCCAATGCCGCATATTCCCGGTTCAGAAGTTATGGGAATTGCAATGGAAGATGGAAAAAATATACGGAAAGGCGATCGGGTAATAGTATACAACCGCATATTTGACAATGCATGTGATATGTGTTATTCCGGGAATGAACATTTATGCTACAATGGCGGCATATGGGGTGTGATTACCAACGGAGGATATTCTGAATATATCAAAATAGATGAACAGAATCTTTTCAGAGTTCCTGAGCCAATAGACGATAATACGGCGGTGAGCATCGGCATTGGGGCATTAACATCTTATAGGTCTCTGAAACGCTCAAAGCCGAAAATAAATGATAAAATACTGATATACGGTGCAGGAAATACGGGAATATTTACAGTACAGCTGGCACATAAAATGGGACTTGATGTCTATGTTTATTCAAGAAATAAGGAACTTGAAGAGCTTGGCATAAAGGTTATTGACTCGATTCCGGAGGATTTCCTTGCTGATATTATTATAAATCCACTGGGAGGAAAGTTGTTTGGCGATTCAATTAAGCATCTTCGCAGAAAGGGCAAAATAGTTACCTATGGTGTACTGACAGGTAGAATGGCGGATCTGGATATTGCACAACTGTACACAAATGAGCTGGAAATAACAGGATCAACTGGAGGAACAAGAAAAGATTTATCCGAGCTTTTAAGCATACTTGAAAAAAGCAATTTTCGCCTTCCAATGTATAAAGAATACTCTCTCTGGGATATAAAAGACGCGCTATACGCTTTCAAAGAGAGGGTCAATGGAAGAATTGTCCTTAACTTATAAGGATTTTAATTTCTTTATGCTTTCGGAAATGCCATTATTAAATATATATGATGCTGATACAAGAATATCTGCTCCTGCTTCTACAGCAAGTTTTCCTGTGTGATCATTTATTCCTCCATCTATTTCTATTTTTGTGCTGTAGAGATTATCATCTATATATTTTCGCAGGATTCTTACCTTATCCAGTGAACTTTCAATGAATTTTTGCCCAGAAAAACCAGGATAAACAGACATGACCAGAACTATTTCAGAGAATGGGACAAATTTTAAAATTTTATTTACATCTGTATCAGGATTGATAACTATTCCATATTTTATCTCTTCTTTTTCAAGCTTTTTAAAGAATTCTGCAATTTCTATAGGAGTTTCATAATGTATTAACAGAACGTCGCATCCTGCCTTTAAGAATGCTTTGTAGTATTTATCTGGCCTTTCTATCATAAGGTGGCAATCCAGCCTCAAATCCGTGCCTCTTCTTATTGAAGAAACTAATTCAGGTCCCATTGTAATATTGTCAACAAAATGCCCGTCCATAACGTCAAGGTGGAATGAACCAGCACCCGCCTGCTGGCATTGTTTAATCTGATTTCCTAGATCCAGAAGATCGCTGGATATAATTGAGGGAGAGATTTCCACATTTTTCATAATAACCAATCATGTCATTGGATTTATTTTTTTTTATAAACAATTTTTATGGCATGAATTCAGTGTAATATTATAAATGAATTTGGATTGTAAACATTTTTGCATTTGGGCGCATTGCAATACATATAATCTATATTCCTTTCCAGTAAATATTAAAAGGATGTTTTAAATGAACTCAGGTGAATACTGATCTTAAAGGTCTGAACAGAAAGGAAATTCGATACCTTGGAAAATTATTGCCAGTATTTTTGAAATTCAGTTCCGATAGAAACAAATCTAAAAGGCAGGAAGAATATAATTATAAAATAGAGAAGCACGGCCGTGCAGCAGTGAATACATTTATTGAATTAGGGCCAACATTTATTAAGCTTGGGCAGGTACTTTCAGCCAGGCCGGATCTGCTGCCTAAGGAATATCTAAAGGCATTTTCCGATCTTCAGGACAAAGTGCCTCCTGATAATTTTGCATATGCAAGAGCCCTAATAGAAGAGAACGTTGGCGCAATTAACAAGGTTTTTGGCGACTTCAATGAAAATGCCATATCCGGTGCCTCACTTGGGCAGGTATATAGGGCAACCTATATGGGAATAGATGCTGCAGTAAAGGTAAACAGGCATAATATAGATAGTACAATTAAAAGCGATTTAATTGTAATTAAGAAACTCCTAAAAACGTTTAAAAGATTTATAGATAATTATCTCTATATAAGCATATCAAACGTTCTTTCAGATTTTTCTGCAAGGATATATGATGAAACAAATTACATGATAGAAGCAGAGAATATAAAAAGAATAAGAAATAATATTAAGAAATATGATATAATTATACCGGACATTCTTTTTGAATCCAAGCAGGTTTTAATACTTACATACATTGAAGGCATAAAAGTTACAGATGTAAAAAAGCTTAAACAGAAAGGAATAGACCTTCCAAAACTTGCCCATAAGCTTGACCTCACCTTTATAAGGATGCTTCTTAGAAATGATATATTCCACGCAGATCCACATCCAGGCAATATAGCTATTTCAAATGAGGGTAAAATAATACTTTATGATTTTGGAATGGTTGGAAAACTTGATGACGATACAAGATTCAAACTTTTAAAGCTTTATGATGGCCTGATTAATAAAGATCCAGATACGATTATGGATTCACTTCTACAGCTGAATGCACTGTCACCTGCTGCAAACCGCGGAATAATAAGGAAGGGCATTGAATTATCAATAGCAAACCTTTCAGGTGCAAATGTAAATGAAATGGATATCAGGGAATTGCTTGAAATAGCAAACAATGTAATATTTGAGTTTCCATTTCACTTGCCAAGAGAACTTGTGCTTTACATGAGAATGTCATCGTTGCTTGAAGGAATATGCAAAACACTGGATCCGAATTTTAAATTTGTTCTGGTTCTGCGTGACATACTTTACAATGAAGGGATGCTTCAGGAACTTTATAGAAAGGAAATAAATGAATTTGTCCAGAAATCAATCATATCAATTGAAAAAGGCCTGGACGTACTTCCCTTGCTGAAACGTTCCCTTGAAGAAAGAGGAGGAGAAACAAAAGAAAATAAAAAACTTCCAGAAACAGTATTTTTATCAGCAGTTCTTATAGCAATGATATTATTTTCCAGAGTTCATCCAGTAATATCATATATTATTATAATAATAGATATCATTCTTTTTGCGTTTATATTAAAAAAATAATTATTCTATTTTAACAGTCTTCACGTTTTTTACCGGTATTTTTAATGACAATACTCCATCATTATACTTAGCAACAAAATCCTGTTCTGTATCAACTTCAAGCGGCAAAGCCATTCTCTTAAAGACTTTATCTGGCCTCTGGTTTTCAAATACGGTTCCTTCAGGTTTTATTTCTCTCTCTGCCCTTATCACTATCGCATTTTTTTCCAGTGTAACTTTTATATCATCACGGGCAAAGCCAGGCAGGTCTGCTTCTATTCCTATGTAACCATTGTCTTCGTACATTGTGACAGGCGGATACATAAAGCTCATTATTTCTTTAGCTCTGTTATTCATATTTTTCATAACTTCATCAGAGTAATATTTTAGCGGTCTGTACATATTTCAAATATAAATAATGAGTACTAAAAGTTTATGTTAACCAGAAATTTAATTATTTGGAGCAATTGTATACAAAATTATATTTTTAATATTTAAGTATAGTAAAAGGTTCAATGGCTATATAAAAATATAGAGAATAATTAATCTGTTCATGAAATTTTTAATTTGGCTTTAAATTATTAATAATCTTTATCATTTTCAGTGTTGGCTTCAGGTTTTGAAATTTGTTAAGCATTATAACAAACTCCTTTGGAAGTTATTATCTCTTTGAGGCTTAAACTTCCTGGATGCAACCAGATACCATCTATCCCATCCTCTAATGATTCTGAAATTGCTTTACTAAATTATAATATCCTTCCATTTTCTCCTTTTTTATAAATGACTGCCTGAGAATATAATTTGCCTGATTATAAAGATTATTTGAAATATGGCATAGACTGGAGATGTTTTCGTTGTATTCTGTATATATCTGCTCTGCCCTATTGATTTTCATATCCTATCTCAATGGATTTATTTCTCTTCTTTGAATATCTAGTTTAATAATTCAAAACCAACTCTGCTTAAACGGTCTTTATATGTTACAATAACTTTTTCAACCTTATTGTCCATAATCTGATCAAGCATCTCAAAGAATCCTTTTCTCTTCTCAAATGATATTCCAGAAGCAATATCAGAATATATTGCATTAATAGTATAACCATTCATGAAGCACCACTGCTTCATCTGATCTATTTGATTTTGCAGATCTGTTTTCTGTTTTGTTGTTGATACACGTGCATAGAGAACAGTTTTCCTCTTTACACCCTTATTAAGTATCTTATAAATATTCTGGATATCTGTAACAGGTTCAGGACTTCTTCGGCTTTCATTGTTAACAGCATACATGTCAATAGTACATAATGATATCATTATAATTCATTATATCCCATTTTCCATTTTTTTGAATCTCTTGT
>NZ_JBBIRC010000003.1:0-55047 GCF_037442045.1 Ferroplasma sp.
TTATATATTCCAGGCATTAATATAATTTTTTCAATATTTAACAATGCTATTTCACTGTAATAAGCATAGCAGTGCAAAAAATTGCTATCCATATTATACCTTTAATAATGATTATAATGCTGCCAGGTGTGCTGCATATATTGTAAGTATCTTAAATGCTAGTGTGGGATATATTCCAAAAAATATATTTACTGCAAATATTAAGCCTAAAATAGCGATTTCCGCTCTATTTGCATCTTTAAGCCTACCAAGGCGCTCCTTAAAAGGTCCGAACAGTGTTCTCTGTGCTGCCCAGATAAAATAAGAAGATGTTACTAAAAGGCCAATTACCATTATAATTGTAAGCATTCCTATAGACTGATATGCAGATATTGTCACGGAAAATTCACCTATAAATCCTGGTAATGAAGGCAATCCCAGAGATGCAAGCATTGATATGAGCAAAAACGTTGCAAGCAATGGCATTTCTCTATATATGCCGGATAATGCATAGATTTTTACAGTCCCAGTTCTTTTTTTAATAAACAGCAGGGCGGCAAGCATAAAAGAATTGACAAGTGCATGGGATAGCAACTGGTACATACCTCCTGCTATATCCATAGTTTTTGCATAACCATGTGATAGCAAAGCAGTTCCAAATGATATTGTTACAAAGGCCATTTCAGTAATGCTTGCATATGCAGCCATTTTTTTTAAATCTTCCTGCATCAATGCAACAAAAGAGAAATATACAACACTGATTAAGCCCAGCAGAATTATAAAGTAAATAAGGTATTTTGGGAAAAGGCTACCGACAGGCTCAAGAATCCCGAAAAAACCATATCCACCCATGGCAAGAAGCCCTCCTGATAACATTACGGTTCCTGGATATGGAGCATCGAAATGTGCATCTGGAAGCCATGTATGCACTGGAAATGATGGGAGTTTAATGAGAAACGAAAGCAAGAATCCAAATATTATAAAGTAAAAACTGTAAACAGGAATTGTTTTTATAAATTTTAAATTGAGAAGGTCAGAGAATTGAAATGTAATTAAGCCCGTATCAAGGTAAAAATATGTTGACAGTGTAAAAATTGAAAGAAGCATAAATAGAGAACCTATATGCGTATAAATAAAAAATTTTAAAGAACTTTTTCTGTGGTTTCCAGTTCCATATTTTGATATTATAAAAAAAACAGGAATTAATACAATTTCCCAGAATATATAGAAGAACAGTAGATTGCGTGATACAAAAACACCGACCAACCCCAATCCGGAAGCCATTAATAGGCCAAAAAATTCAGGTGGTCTGCTTTTGGAGGATATGAGCAGCGAGAATAATGTTACAATAAGTGACATTATAACAAGTATATCTGTAAATCCTGTAAGCCCAATAGAAAATATAATACAGATATTCACGAGATGGATACTCAATGATGAAATAAGAAAACTGGAATATGAAATAACATTTCCCCTGTATGAATTAAATATTATCAATGAATAAATTGAAAATGCAATCAGGATAATACTTATGAATCCTGTAGAAATATATTTTGCATATTTACCTGAAAGAAATGTTAATATTGTTACTAATAAAAACGTTATCAGGAAATACAATAGAAACATTAGCAACAATATGTGATAATAGATTAAAAAAATATTGTTGTAATTCGCCATACATAAGATTATAAAATTGTAAATGGGCCAAACTCGCAAATAAAATCATATATATCAAGTTTATATATGGCATATATTCTTTCATTTCTTCACATCATTGACAATTCATCATTACTGGCAAATTCTGGTTATAGCAATAAACATTGTAAAAATAAATAAAAATTATAACAAAGGGGAGAAAATGCATTTTTATTCTTATGCAAGGGACGGGATTCGAACCCGCGAACTCCTTCGAGATAGAATCTTAAGTCCTACACCTTTGGCCAAGCTTAGTTACCCTTGCGTTGTGGTTAATTTGTTTGAGCTTAATAAGTTTTTTTAAGTTTCATTGAAAAATAGCATAATATTTATAATATATTCTACTTGCATATTATGGATGCAGATAATAATGCAGTGATGAGTTTCACGCTGGAGGAGGAACCCAAATGGATACGTGTTACACTGGAAGATGGAAGTGTGCTTGAAATTAAAACAGAAATAATGTCTATTATGAAGGTTGGTAATGACCCCAATACCGGTCTTCCACAGTATGCTATCAATGCTGCGCCCATGATAAGAATGATGCGTATACCAAAGGAATCCGTAAAGAAGAAAACAGAAACAGATAAGGGCCTGTATAGATAATAAAATATTCGTATAAATAAATTTAAATTACTTCTTTTCATGCTGTAGCATGGATGAATTAGACTATAAGATAATTGATCTTTTAAGAGAAAATTCCAGAAAATCAAATATGGAAATTGCAAGGAAATTTAATATTTCAGAGGGAACAGTAAGAAAGCGAATTTTCAATATGGTGAACAGCGGAATAATTAAAAAGTTTACAGTGGAAACTTCGATTTATATAGAAGGCATAGTTCTAATTAAGCTTGATTCCAGGCATGCAACTGAAACTCTTAAAGTGCTAAAAGCCATTTATGCCGATATATACGAATTTTCCGGCAGTATAGATGTTGCAGTAAGAATAATACGCAGTACAATAGATGATTTAAATAGGGAAGTAGACAAAATAAGGGATTTAAGCGGAGTGATAAATACAGATACAATGATAAGGCTTAAATGATAATTTAACGATATTATTATATATTTTGAATAAATATACAATCAGGTAATTTACATGTCTGAAGAAAACGTAATATTTGTGGGGAAAAAACCAACGATGAACTATGTACTGGCCATTGTGATGCAATTCAATAATTCCGGCATTGATAGAATCGCAATCAAAGCCCGCGGAAAAGCTATTAGCAAGGCAGTGGATATAGCTGAAATAACAAAAAGGAAATTTGTTCAGACTGCTAAATATGAAAAGATAGAGCTAAATACAGAAGTACTTGATGGAGAAAATGGGCCATCAAACGTTTCGTCCATAGAAATAGTTCTTGTGAAATAATATATATTTTAAGTTTTTAAAAATATTTTCTACAAAACCTTAAATCTTAATCTTTGATACATAATTTGTATTCGGTGTTCCAATGAAAAATTTCTATGATTGGCAATATGGCCTGCGGGATGAAATTAATGAGGTTAATTCGAGGCTTTTAAGTGCCATAAAAACAGATCAATTATACCTTTTTGATATGGCTAAATATACTATAGATGCAGGTGGAAAGCGTTTCAGGCCCCTTCTTACTATATTATCCTATGAAATTTCATGCAGTGAGCCATATGAAAAAATACTTGATCTGGCTGCTGGCTATGAGCTTATTCATACAGCAAGCCTGATTCATGATGATATAATTGATAAATCAGAATATCGCAGAGGTCGAAAAACTTTAGCATCTCGAGACGGCGTGGACAATGCAATAGTAGTTGGTGATTATCTATTCGCAAAGGCATATGAACTTGGCTCCAGATACGGCTCAGATGTTTCAAAGATCATGGCAGATGGTTCTTCGCATCTGGCTGAAGGGCAAATCATAGAAGCGTTAAATATAGGGAATCTGTCTCTGGATATTGAAACATATACCAATATTATAAAAAATAAGACGGCATATTTCTTTTCTGCATGTTCTGAAGGGGCCACAATAGCAGCAGGAGCTTCAGATAACGTCAGAATTAAGCTCCGTGATTTTGCTTTTAATATGGGAATGGCATTTCAGATCACCGATGATATCCTTGATATTGTGGGAAATGAAAAAGATATGGGAAAACCCACAATGGTTGACCTTAATCATGATGTTATTACTTTACCCATAATTCATGCGCTGTCGCATGTTCCAGTAGAGGACAAAAAGATATTAATAGACATACTTACTGGGAAATACAGGGAAGATGATTATAAAACACAATTCCGTGAGATGCTTTTTAGATCGGGTTCTCTTGAATATGCTTTTAAAGTGGCAAAGAATTATGTTCTAAAATCTGTAGAGAATCTTAATGGAATAGGCAGATCAGAAGATCTGGGCTTATTGATGGATCTGGCACTTATAGTTGTAGATAGAATTAATGAATCTGGAGTGATATAAATGGCACGAATATTGTTATATACTGGAAAAGGAGGGGTTGGCAAAACAAGTGTAGCGGCATCTACAGCATCTATGCTGGCAAAGCAAAACAAAAAAACAATAGTTATGTCTACAGACCCTGCACACAGCCTTGGCGATTCACTGCAGGCTGATATAAAACCTGAACCAACAAAGATTTCGGATAATCTGTATGCACAGGAAGTGAATATAAACGATGCGATTCAATCACACTGGAGTGACCTTCGTGAATATCTCACTGCACTGTTCCAGTATCAGGGTTTAGACCCCATATCGGCAGATGAAATTGCCATACTCCCGGGATTTGAAGAAGCAACATATTTGTTATATATAAACGATTATATCAAGAATAATGCTTATGACGTTATAGTTGTTGACAGTGCACCAACAGGGGAGGCTCTAAGAATGCTTTCATTTCCAGAGGTAATGCGCTGGTATATGGAAAAAGTATTTCCTATAAGCCGTACAGCAGCCAAAATTGCAAGGCCTTTGATGAGGCCATTTACAGGAATGCCGATGCCAAATGATAAAGTATTTAAAAATGCGGAAGGGCTCTATGATGACCTTGGAGAAATACATAACATAATGCAAAATCCAGATATAACATCCATAAGGCTGGTAACCAATGCAGACCAGATGTCTTTCAATGAGACAAAAAGGGCATTTACATATCTCATGCTTTACGGTTACCCTGTTGATTCCATAATAGCCAATAAAATATATCCTGAAAAAACAGGAGACTTTTTCGAGAAATGGAGAGGAACACAATCTATCATTCTTGGCGAACTTGATTCTTCATTTCCAGAGATAAAAATATTTAAAAGTTATTTACAGAACAATGAGCTCATAGGCCAGGATAGGGTATTGAAATTCGGGCAGGACCTTTATGGTGACCAGGATCCATATTCTGTTTTTTATAAGGGAAAACCGGTTGAATTTATAAGGGAAAACGGAAAAACTGCAGTAAAAATAAAAATGCCATTTGCTGATAAAAAGAATCTTAATCTTTTTAACAAGTCAGGAGAACTTGTTGTGGAAGTAAATAATTGGAAGAGGATATTATATCTCCCACAGACAATGGCAAACCTTCAACCATCAGGTGCAGAATTGAGAAACGGTTATCTATATATAACATTAAGTTAATTACTGTATATGGATAAAAAAACAGTTATACAGATAAATATAGAAGTCCCACATATGGTGGATTCCGTTCTGGAAGAAAGCAAAAAGCTTTTCGATGGGGGAATGGAGTTATTTAGATATGGCTTAAGACTTGTAAACAACAAAGAAAATGCTAAAAAACCTGCCAAAACATTAAACAAAATTGAAATAAAATAATTACTTTCTTTCTGCCTCAAGTCTATCAAGAGTTTTATGAATTTCCTTATCCACATCAATTTTTGCGTTTTCAGGATTTTTTGCTATCATTGCAACACGGCTTTCAAATCTATCTGCATATTCAAAATATCCTAATCTTTTTGCAAGTT
This sequence comes from Ferroplasma sp., assembly GCF_037442045.1. GTDB lineage: Archaea > Thermoplasmatota > Thermoplasmata > Thermoplasmatales > Thermoplasmataceae > Ferroplasma. Next base: position 5,627 of record NZ_JBBIRC010000003.1, read on the forward strand.
CTGATGAAAATTCCATAATTTCAGCATGCGTAGGCATATTATCAAATGTAAGGCGGCCGGCAGATTGGCCTACATGTACATATCCTTTTGATTCTATGAAATCGGGATCGGCTCTTCTATCCATATTTTCATATTCATTATAATAGGGGAAATTAACGTTTTTGACCATGGTGTGCCTGATTACCTTTCTTGTGTCCAGTGATGGGAGCAGGTCCAGAGTTTTATTAAAATTTTCCCAGGCATTTCCGATAGCTGGATGGAGTACATCATTGAAAATTTCTTTTGTAGGGCCGGCAACGGTTACGTACAGCTGTGTGGGCAGTGGATCCAGTGTTTCAAGTACTTTTGGCATTGTCCCATTGGTTACAACAAAGGTTGTTATTCCACGCCTTGTAGCAGCTTCTATGAGTTCACCAAGCCTGGTATATAATGTCGGCTCACCTGTAAGTGATATGGCCATATGCCTTGGATGCGAAGCTTCTTCAAAAAGCTCTTTTTTAACTTTTGGATTTCCTTTAAATCCTGATAAAAGCTTTAGATGAGCCTTTATACTCTCTTCAAGAATGAATTCGGGATCATCTTCCTCATTAATATGCATTGAATCAAATCCCTGAAATCTCCAGCAGAAATCACAGTTTTCAGAACACTGGTTTAGTGAAGGTGTCATCTGAATGCATTGATGTGAATTAATTCCGTAAAAAGTATTTTTATAGCATGGTGCTTTACCCAGTAATTCATTCTTTGTCCAGTGGCAAATTTTAACTGCTGAATGTTTGCCAACAAGGCCATAATGCTGTTTTTTGTAAACTGCTTCATAATTATTGATCATTAAAAACAAATTTAAAAAGAATATATAAACTCTTTGAAGCCATAATCACAAAACAAAATAAAACTAGAAAACGCAAAAGAAGAACAAAACAATTTAAATGCTGGAAAAAAATCGAAAGCAGGAACTGGAGCAATTAATCATTTAGAATAAAACTTCATCCATTGAAGTTAGTATTATCCCTTAAAAACAAAGCTTGATAATTTATTTATTCATTGTAGCTAGATTAGCGTTTTAATTATTAAATAATAAATTTACATTAAGAATTAATGGTCGTTAATATTATTGCCGATGAATTGCAGGATATGGTTAAAAATAATGAATGTGTAATTATAGATGTCAGAGAAAAATTTGAGTATGAATCCGGGCACATAGAGGGTTCTATACTTATTTCTATGTATGATGTTTTTAATAATATAGAAAGTGTAAGGAAATATTCTGATAAAAAACTGGTGCTGGTATGCAGTTCTGGCCATAGAAGTTATTATACGGGAAAATTCCTTGAAGAGAATGGAATTAAAAATATATATAATTTGTATAATGGTTTATATGGCTGGGAGATTGAAGACAAGCCATTGATATAAATTCCGAATGGCACTATCTTTCAGCAATGCTGATGGGACTACATCAGCTTTTAACTGGATAGTGACCTCATATACTATATTTGATTATTTTATAATCATTAATAAACTTTTCTAAATATTTTAAGAGTCAGTAACATTCATGATTCATTATTTAATTCAACGATAATGTCTTTTCCTTTCTTGTTGCTGTATGAAACCAGTATATAAACTGCAAGTATAACTATAGCAATATACAGAAATTCAAATTGAATAGAAACAAAATGCAAAGATTCAAAAAATATGTATCCTATAATTAATCCAAGAACTATGGAAAAGGACCCGAAGGTATTGTCGTTCTTTTTGCCATCTTTCAGAAACAGCCAGAGTATGCTTCCCATAATTGATGCCATAAATCCAATTGATACTGGAGTTTCTAATGGGATAGTAAGTTTGTAAAGCGGCAAATACCCTCCTAAACCCGTAGTAAATAATGAAAGTAGCGAAGCATACTCAGTCTCACTCACAGCAGTAAAGCTTGAAAGATATGAAAATATGTTAATTGTAATTCCTTCTGTTTGCATATATGCAATTGTTGCCATTTGCATAAGCATGATTCCTGAAACTACTATATAATTAGAAATTAGATGCCAAAAATTTTGTGTAAATATTCCATCAATAAGTAACAGGATGACCATTATAATTAATCCAGTTAAAATCAATTTATATGTAACAGGCATATTTGGAAGGTAATAAAAATATTTTTTCACGATGGTTGTATTTTTAGATAATGTTTTGAGGTAAAGTAACAGGATTGCCAGTATAGTAAAGAATATTGCAGGAACACCATATGTTTTTCTAAATTTTGATAGCAATATCTCTATTGAAAAAATAATTACCAGATAAAAAAGTGTATCACCTATAATTATTTTCTTCAAAGCATATAGCATTATGATGTCAGGAATGAAAATTATAATTGCTACTAAAGGCGTTATAAATTTATTCATGTTATGCACCTGCATTCATACTTCTGCGGTAATTGTATTCTAACATAATTCTGGATAATATATCCTTTTTTCCCACATACACGCATCTGATTCCCGCATACCTTATTTCTCTGGCAATTCCTGATATTCTTTCCAGCTCCATCAGGCGTGCGTTTTTCATTAAAATGTTTTCAAATTCACCTTTAGGGTTATAATCGTAATATGATTCATTGTTTATTAAAAAAATACTCATATAATTGCGGTAATTTGATTTGGGCAAAACTCTGTCCAGAATTTTAATGAAGTTGAATTGTAACTTGTCATTGTGGTAATCTGATTTAGGCAGAACAGGTTGAGAAGCAGTAATAACAAATAGCAAAACGTTTTTCTTTTGCTTCATCTTTAAATTTTCAATTGCCCCAGAAATGCTAAATTCACCGGCAGGAAGGATGCTGGCAGTTGCCCTTTCCAGATCACTAATGCTTTTTCCGTTTTTGTCCGGTGGCAAGTATATATTTATTTCACTGGAATATAAGAAAAATCCGATGTTATCGCGATTCTTTATTATCAAATGTGATAAGTTGATTATATCTACTATTGTCTTATCATAAATTCTATCAGTAAATCCATGGTTCATTGCTATGCTGTAATCTATAATGAATATGATAGTAATTTCACGTTCCTCTTCCATTTCTTTAACCAGTATGGTATTATTCTGTTCATCAAATTTATTCCATACTATAAATCTTGGGTCGTCTTCAAATGTATATTGGCGAATATCGTATATATTATATCCCTGCCCGATCCGGTGTGAATAATGATTTCCGAATGTATAAATAAAATTGCTTGCCATTTCACTTCTACTGGCCCTGATATCCTTCATTAATGGATATATACGCATGGGCATATCTATTACAAAAGTTTTATCAATTGAAGCTATGTGAAATGTATCATCAATGCTTATCCTTATATTCCCCAGTTTATATTCGCCTATATATCTGGGTGTTACAAAATATTCAATATCGTATACTCCGTTTTTGGGGATAGTTGCAGTTCCAGATGTTTTCCCGGAAATTTCCAGCACATCTATTGCCTCATCAAAAAAATGAATTGAAACTGGATGCGGGTTATTATTCACAAAGTGAAGTGTAAACTTAACTTCCCTGTTCTTTTTAAAATCCTGTGTATCGGTTTTTCTCGTTACAGAAATATTTTTTATTGCTTTAGCAGCATAAATATTAAAATATATAACCTCAAAAGCAATTGTAAAAAATGTCAGTATGGCAAAAATAATGTAATATTTATAGCCTAATAGAAGCGCTTCAAGCGTTCCGTAAGTTAACACGGCCAAAACGGCATAACCTGCCTTCCTGATCATTTTGGGCCCTCTATAGAGTCAATTATTGAATCGATAGTTCCAAATATTATCTTTTTATAATCTGATTCGCCTTCCATAAGGGCCTCCGGGCGAAGTATAAGGCGATGGTTCAGTATTTCTTTTGCCATGAATATGATGTCTTCAGGTATGACATAATCCCTTCCGCTCAACAAAGCATTTGCCCTTGCAGCATTGAGGTATTTTACAGCCGTACGTGTACTGGCTCCAACATATACCATATTTGAATTTCTTGTTTTTCTTATGATATTTATAATATATTCTATTATTTCATTTGAAACATAAACACTATTTACTATATCACGGAAATGCAAAATAGTTTCACCATCAAGTTTGTTGTAATTTTTAAAGGTATTTTTATAAACAGATGTTAAAATTTTTACCTCATCATTCCTGTTCGGATAGTCCAAGTAATACCTGAAAAGAAAACGGTCCATCAGGGCCTCAGCCATGGGAAATGTGCCTTCCTGCTCTATAGGGTTCTGTGTGGCTATTACCAGAAAAGGTTGTGGCAATTTTGTTGTAAGGCCATATACTGAAACCTGTTTTTCTTCCATGCTTTCCAGTAAAGCCGATTGAACCTTTGGAGGTGTTCTGTTGATTTCATCGGCCAGCACTACATTGGCAAATATCGGGCCTTCCCTGAATTCCATTTTTCTTGTTTCTGGATTAAAAATCATATTGCCAGTAACATCAGATGGCAACATGTCAGGAGTGAATTGAATTCTCTTGAACTTTACACCAAGATGCATGGAAAATTCCGATGCAAGCATGGTTTTTGCAAGTCCGGGAACACTTTCTATAAGTATGTGGTTACCTGTAAACAAAGAAATGAGCATAAAACGAACTATGCGCTTTGAACCAATGACCTTCTCACCGATGGAGTCTTCCATTTCAATTATTATTTCTCTAATGTTTTTTGATTCTTCCATTCTTCATACACCTCGTTATTTATCAGATCCATTTTTATTTTTTTCAGTGTTTCATAATCATCTAGGATGTTCTGCAGGTAATAGTCTCTCATTTTGATTTTATGTTTTTGCCTTATTTTTGAAGCGGTTTTGCTCTTTAAATCGTATTTATGATATTTTTTTACCATTATCTCGTAATTCTTCATTAATTGCCTGGCATATTCCATGTCTTTTTGCATTTCAGAAATATAACCTGAAAAATCACCGGATTTAATCATTGTTACTTCTTTCAAAAACTCAGTATTTTCGACTTTAATATTCACCTTTCTGATAACTTCTTCGTTTCCTTTCGTTTTATATATCCTTGAGTGGAATGTTACTATTATAGTAAGCAGAAACAGAAGAAGAATAGGATAAAAAAATCTATAACTCGTCCGGTAATTTATGAATAGGCCAATTATATTAATTCCCATTTGGTGCACCACTGTAAAACAATTTCATTATATCCATATAATTATAGGCATCCTTCACCGGGTCAATTATCTCCTTTTCGTCAAGTGTTTCCCATTTATAATTTCCAAATCTTGCGATCTCATAGTAATTGAAATAAAACAGTGCAATTTTTTTTATAGCAAAAAATTTGGCAGTCTCATCTTTTGCTTTTTCTGCTGGTTTATCGCCAGGTGATTTCTTCATATCTGGGGTATTATAAACAGAATTTTCTATCAGGGATTTAATTGTATAATTGTCAGTAATTGAGAAATCTCCATCAAGAATGATATTAAATTTGTTGAGTTCACCAAGTATAAATTCCCTATTTGAACCGTATTTGATTGCCCCAAAATATCGGGTATAATCATCTTTAAGGCATGTATATCCGTATATTATTGCCTCTGTTCTTTTACCGTTCCCTATTTCTTTTCTCATTTCCTTTATAACTGGTATATCATCGACTGTCTTGACCTTTATAACAGTTCTTTCCGTATTTTTCACACCCTTGTCTTTCTGTACATTTTTTTTAAACAGCATTATAAAATCACTCCTTAATATAATATCCTGATTTAGCTATATCATAACCTGTTATTTCAACTATCATGAGCCCGGAAGTCTCAACGTTATTATCGTGGTCATAAACAAGAGTTATAATAACAGGACCAGCAGAGACATTAACAAATGGTGTAAAATTATATACATATGAATTTTTCAGGCCGTAATTTTTCCCTGAAATCGTTAATATGCCATCTGTTTTATCCGTAGTATAGTTTTCAAAGTGCATGGATGTTATGATCATATTTGAAGTAATATTACCAGAATATGTTATATTTAAATAACCGGGATCTTGATCTTCTTCGCCAGTTAGATTGATAGTAGAATTATTTATAGTAAAATTAAGCTTGTAATATGGATCTGATTTATTTATATTCACTGTTTGGCTGCATAAATAACTTGATTTTATATACAAATCCACGTTATAAGTACCTGCAGAAACCATGTATGTATTGTTGCCTGTATCATTCTTTCCGCTAATTATATAATGGTATAATTTGCCAGAATTATTGGTAACGTTTACAGAAATTAAATATGGATTAACTATCTCATTTATGGTGCTATTACTTGAAGGAGTTAAATTAAAATATTTTGTAACGTAATTAGAATTCATATAATTAAAATTATAAAATCCGAAAGGCACAGAATAATTATAATATGTTCCGGTTGAATTTTCTGTCATATTACTGTATGCAACATTAAATATTCCACCCTTACCTGATAATGTTGAATTTTCCACTGCTAGAGAACCGTTCAGTACTACAGCACTCCTTAGTACTATTGTATAATCATTTTCCCTGAGTCTTGTCATATCGAACTTGATATAAGATCTGTTCTCCGATATACTATAATTTTTAAAACTTGAGCTATAATTCAATGTATAGGCTGACATACTGTAATTTCCGGCATACTTTAAAAATATTGTTCCATTCCCGTTGCTATTTGTTATTCCTGTATAATTATATACTGCTCCATTTTGTTCTATCAGGATAACAAATTTTGTATTTGCATTTTTGCTTCCAAGTTCTACTGTAATATTTTTATTAAGGATTCCAGTAACATCATTTGAATTTAAGCCCTGTAAAGTTTTATTGTTAGTAAGATTGCTATTCGTCAAATAAGGAACAATGTTTGATATATTTTTACTTTCAATTGATTGTTTTCCGGAAAATAAGCCGGTTCCATTGCCAATATAATTTACTGGGGTTATAGAAGGGTTCAGAGTTTTATTACTATCTAAATTAATTTGCACGGATTTGTTATAAAATGCCAGCGATGAGGCCGTTACGCTGTAATTTCCCCGTGGCAGGGTAATATTATAGCTTCCATTTTTGCCTATATTTATTGTCCTTGACATTGTAGAATTGCTTACAGTAATCGTCCCATTTACCGTTAAATTATTATAAGAATCTGATACATTTCCACTCAAGGTAAAATTTTGATTTACAATGGCTGGCGGTACAGTATTATTACCACTGGTATTATTACCACTGGTATTATTTCCCTTGGTATTATTGCCAGAACCATGTGTACCTTTTCCAAGTAAAACCCGGTCTACAGGACCATGGCCAGGATAAACTATATTCGCACCGGAGAAAACCAGAGCAATTAAAATTCCGCTTATTGCAATAGCAATTAATACCTTTTTATTCAATAAAAAGTAATAAATAAATTATATATAAATACTTGCGTTTCTTATTTCAGGTTCTTATTTTTATATCATATGCTTTATATCAAAATTGCCGGTCAATTATTATATATCGAATAATAATTACTGTAACATGAAATTTCTCGCTTTTTTTGGCCATTTAAATATTGATGTCAGCATATCAGTTCAGTCCCTTCCCGCTCCCGGGCAGGCAACCGGAGTCAAACAGTTAAAAGAGAAATTCGCCGGAACTGCGGGAAATTTCACCTATGTAGCCCATTCACTGGGACTGGATTTTGATTTATATTCCATTGTAGGCAATTTATCGCATAAAAGATATATACAAAATTTGGAAGAAACAGGAATAAACACAGAACATGTTGAAATTGCTGAAAATGAAAGTGGGCCAGTGTGTTATATTCCTTCAGATGGAAAAGAACAGGTTGCATATATGTTTCAGGGGCCTGTAAATAACTGGAAGGCTTCAAAGAATTTTGAATTTGGGAATTATAATTATGTAAATATTGGAACTGGCCCGGTAAATGAGTATATAAAAATTGTTTCAATAGAAAAACGAGAAAGAATAGTCTTTGACCCGGCACAGGAGATATGGTATAATTATAATAGCGAAACTGCAGAATATATGGTTAACCACTGCAATATGATTATAATGAACAGAAAAGAATATGCCCATCTTCTGGAATTACTGAATATTAGCAGTAATGTTCTGGCCAGTAAAGTGAGCAATATAGTTATAACAGAAGGTAAAAAAGGTGCAACAGTTATTCAGCATGAAGTAGAAACAAATGTGCCTGGAATTTTATCAAATAATGTTATTGATACAGTAGGAGCAGGTGATTCCTTTAGGGCTGGCTTATATACCGGCTTATGGAAAGGCTATAATCTTGTGGATGCTGTTAGAATAGGTAATATAACTGCATCAAAGGCAATAGAAAATAATATAAACGAATTTAATCTTAAATTTGATGATATATTAAAAATATTGAATTCAATCAAAGGATAACGTCAACTTTAGCCATATTTGAAAAAACTTCAAAATCCTTTTCCGGGATATCGTATGGCAAAAACCTTTCCGTGATTTCTATATACTTTTCTCTGATTAAAAATTCAAGATCACTTTTATTTGAATAAACAATAATTCCACGTTCTGTTTCTTTTGAAATGCCACATTTATTTATTGCAATATCTATCTGCCTGGTACCTGATAAGTACATTAAAAGTACATTGCCCGGAAAGTGTATATTATCATTGTGCTGTATATATCTTTCAGTTTTTCTTATTGCTTCCCCTACCTGCACTTCAGAAACTATTGCTTTTTTATCAATTAATTGAAAAAAATTATTTCTTGTTTTTAAATAGTTTAAAATTTTATCATCATATTTTTGTAAAATAAAATATTTTAAATCAGGCAACGTTTGTTCCTCTTCTACGTACAGGTTTTTTAATATCTGTAGCAGGATTAACAACATCCTTTATTTTCTGAAGGAACTTGTCCCTTTCTGGACCTACTACCAGAGCATTCTCAAGTACATCTTCTATTCTAGATGCTGGGATTATTTTTATTTTGCCTTTATGTGCCTCGTCCAGAATTATGTCATTAAGATTTGTTGCAGGAACTATTACAGTGGCAAGCCCGGTATCAATTGCCGCTTCAACCTTTGCTGTAACTCCGCCTACAGGAAGAACATCACCCCTTACACTCAATGAACCGGTCATAGCTACTGTCTGGTCTATAGGTATGGATTCAAGGGAAGAGATAACTGCTGTTGCTATGGATACGCTTGCAGAATCGCCCTCAACGCCTTCGTAGGTTCCAATGAACTGTATATGTATATCAACATCGGAAATGTTCTTGCCGCTTATTTTCTTTATAACAGCCGAAACGTTCTGCACTGCTTCTTTGGCTATTTCACCAAGTTTCCCTGTAGCATAAACTCCCCCATTATGGGGATGCTGGGCAGGCGTTACTTCGGCAACTATTGGCATTACAACTCCAGTGAAATCAGACATATCAGAAGAACCCATAACAGCAAGGCCATTTACCTTTCCAATTGAACTGCCGCTACCAGTGAACATTTTATAAAGCTTCTTGACTTCTATTGCCCTGTCTGCTATCTGTTGTTCAACTGGTTTGCTCAGGCTTCTTGCCTGGTTTACATCGTCTGCTATCACGATGGACTGTTTATTTGTAACAGCAATATCTCCTGCGACCCTTATAAGGCCGCCAAGTTCCCTTAATCTTAAAGTTAATCTGCCTTTTCTTCCTGCACGCTTCTGTGCTTCTTTTAATATTTCTGTTATTGCGCCTTCATCAAATGGTGGAATCTTTTTATCCTTCGCTATTTCCTGAGCTATAAATTGAACGACTTTCTTTCTATTTTCATCACTGTCTTCCATTGTATCATACATATATACTTCATAGCCGTAACCCCTTATTCTGGATCTTAGAGCGGGATGCATATTCCTTATAGCATCAAGGTTGCCTGCAGCCACAAGTACGAAATCACAAGGAACAGGTTCGGTCTGAACCATAGCACCGGCACTTCTTTCACTCTGGCCTGATATTGAGAAGTGTTTTTCCTGCATTGCAGTAAGTAGAGCCTGCTGATCTTCTGGCCTTAGAAGGTTTATTTCATCTATGAATAATACTCCCTTATCAGCCTTTTGCATATTTCCGGCTTCAACTCTTTCATGGGCAGGTGTCTCAAGGCCGCCAGATTGGAATGGATCATGCCTTACATCGCCAAGCAGGGCTCCAGAATGTGCTCCAGTCGAATCTATAAATGGTGGCCTGTCGTTTGGATTGTGGCCCACCAGCAGTTTGGGAACCATTGCACGTTCCATACGTGCTGCTGGATTCATGGCCATTATTATATAAAGGAAAACTGCTCCAATTACAGCAAAGAATAATATTTCTATTGCAGTACCCTTCAAGCCGCTTATCCATAAATAAATTGCCAGGATAGCCCCAAGAAGTATTATTGATAAAACGATAAAAAGAAGACTTTTAGACCTGTCCTTCTTTTCTCTTTCAGCTTTTATTTGATACTGCCTGAGTATTTCTTTTCCCTTCCCTGCAGGAAAAGTCTTTATTTTTGGTTTATTTGAATCTTCCGGGTTAGGAAAACATAACACGTCTTCCAGATCTTCTTTGGGCAGAAAATCTACCATAGACTGTGCCAACATTGATTTTCCAGTTCCTGGTTCGCCAATAAGAAGTACGTGCCTTTTTTGTATTGCTGCTTTTTTGATAACTTCTCCAGCATGTTCCTGACCAATTACCTGATTAAAAAGTAGCTTGGGCACTTCAACTTCTTTAGTGCTTTTGACGTTTAATTTAGATACCCATTCTTCAACATCTTCAATATTAGTGTCCACGTTATGATAATCTAATTCTAATAATTAAGCTTTCCTATGTTATTTTAACTACTTTTATTTAATAGAAAATAATGTTTTTTAAAGCTTTTCTGAATGGAAAATTGAGTGGCGTATTTGCATAGTTTTGCTACAATTTTTTCCTGGGAAAATATCTTACAAATCAAGGATGGAAATTACCTCTTCATCAGTTTTGCTGAAAGCTCCAGAAGTGAGATTGAATGAAGCCATACCTTTCCAGGGCCGCGCATGTTTGCAAAGAAAAAGCCTTCGCCTTCCATCCCGCCAAGAATCATTGTCTTTATGCCGCCAATTCTCTTTACATTATATGAAATTGAAGATTCAAATGCAAGGACGTGACTTAATTCTGCCTGTATTTCCTGACCTTCCTTTAACTCATATTCTATAACCTGGCCGTGGCCGTGAAGCATTACAGAACCCGTTCCTGTAAACTCTTCAAGAAATATTCCTTCACCACCAAACACTGCCTGCCAGTATCCTGCGAATTTTGTAGAGTATTTAATTGTTGAATCCATGCAAAGAAAAGCATTAAACTCGGCAAATATGGATGAATTATTTAGCTTTATCTCAAACACCTTTCCTGGAAGAAAGCCAGCTGTTCCAAAATTGCCCGGCCCATCAATTTTTAAGAGAAAAACTGCAGAGCCAGCAAGCATATGGGACAGAGCTCCCCTAAACCCTCCTGCACCGGTGTCAAGCTTTGCATCCGGAGTTTTGTATATCAAATGCCCCGGCTCCACAAAAACCGATTCCCCCTGCTCAAGTGTTGTATGAAGATACTGTACATCTTGCCCCTTTGTTTCATATTTGACCATAAAGCCTCAAATAAATCTTTTACTTAAATGTTTGCATGGACTATATTATAACATTTAAATTATCAATTATTATTGTAAATTTACGTTTTAGCATATAGATATGTAGAATAATTACATAAAAAAATCCAAGCAATAACTATATATTTTTTATGATATTATAGTAATATGGAAGAAATGGAGATTATAGATTCAAAAATAGATAAAATATTCGATTCAAGGGGAAATCCTGCTATTGAAGCAACAATTTTTCTGAATTATGCATCCGGCACATGTTCTGCACCAGCCGGAGCCAGTACAGGGAAAACAGAGGTTATTGCTTATCCAGACAATAATATTCAAAATAGTGTTGATTTCTTTGAAAAGCATGTAAGAAATGCTTTAAATGGATTCAATGCCTTAAATCAGGCAGGATTTGATGAATTACTTCATGATCTTGATGGCACGGATAATTTCTCGGCAATGGGAGGAAATCTAGCAACAGCACTTTCCATAGCAAATGCCAAAGCAGTATCAAAATATCTTGAACTGCCTCTTTATAGATATGTTGGTGGGCTTCACCCTGAAGTTCCAAGGCCAATGGGGAATATAATTGGCGGAGGAAAGCATTCAAAAAATGGAACAACCATTCAGGAATTTCTGGTATCTTCTCAGGGCAAGACATTTTATGATTCTGTTTATTACAATATTCTTGTGCATAGAAGAGTTGGAGAAAAACTTTCATTAAAGCTGAACGGCCAGAGTGTAGGCCTTGGTGATGAAAAGGCATGGACTGCAGACGTATCGGATGAAGAAGCAATAGATATCTTAAAATCAGCAGTAAGTGAGATATCATCTGAAAATAAGGTTAAAATCCTCATGGGTGTGGACTTTGCTGCAGACTCCTTTTATGAAGATGAAAAATATCATTATAAGAATTCAACAAAAACACAGGATGAGCAAATAGATTATGCTGTTTCATTAAATAAAGAATACGGATTTTATTTTATTGAAGATCCATTATACGATAATGATTTTAAAGGATTTTCAGAAATAACCAGAAAAATAGGAAAGGACGCATTAATAGTCGGCGATGACCTTTACACAACAAATTCAAAAAGAATCCAGAAAGGCATTGATATGAAGTCAACCAATGCGGTTCTCATAAAAGTCAATCAGATAGGAACACTATCAGATACTGTTGATTCAGTTAAATTAGCAACAAAAAACGGAATGGAAACCGTTGTTTCACACAGAAGTGGAGAAACTACTGATGATTTCATAGCACACCTTGCAGTTGCTTTTAATTCTAAATTCATAAAGACAGGCACAATAGGAGGAGAAAGGCTAGCAAAACTCAATGAAGTTATAAGGCTGGAAGAGGATTTGATTTAATAATGCTGAATATCATGGGGCTGGGCTTGCGTGGAGTAAAAAGCCTGACACTGGAAGAAGAGAAAGTTATAAAGGGTTCGGATATAATATATTTTGAAACCTATACTTCCATATCGCCGAATGATACTTTTAACTCAATAGCAGCAATTGCAAATGGAGATATCAAAATAGCAGATCGGAGTTTTGTGGAAACAGATAAAGAAATAATAGACCAGGCTAAAGAAAAAAAAGTAACATTTCTTGTAACAGGCGATGCATTATCCGCAACAACACATAACGAGCTGCGCATGGAGGCAATAAAAGCTGGAGTTAGTGTAGAAATCTATGAAAATGCATCAATAATTACTGCTTTTCCTTCCAGAACTGGATTGTTTAACTATAAATTTGGAACTATTGTATCAATGCCCTTTATCCACAAAAATTTTTTTCCGGTAAGTGTTTATGATAAGATTTATACCAATTATTCAAATAATATGCATACACTTTTATTGCTTGACTTAGAGGATGGAAAAACAATGCCCGTTTATGAAGCTTTATCAAATCTGGTAAAAATGGAAGCTCGTAGAGGAAAGCAGCTAATAAAACCTGAGATGCTTATAATAGCTGGAACGGGTATAGCTTCTGCCAACGAAAAAATAATATATGGAACGCTTGAAAGATTGATTGAATTAAAACCTGTGGGATCTCCATCTTCCATTATAATACCGTCAAAAATGAATGATATGGAATGTTCATTTCTCAATGCTTTTTGCAGAAATATTGATTAAATCTACATAAAAAACATATACCACTGTTATATTATTTATAAAAAGGTTAACTTATGATAGATATAAAACTTTTAAGGTCAGACAGCCAAAAATTTTACAGTTCCTGTAAGGCCAGAGGCTTTGATACTAATATTCTGGACGAATTTTTTTCCCTGGACGTTAAATGGAGAGAAAATCTTAAAGCAGTAAACAAGTTAAAGCATGATAAAAATGTAATCACATCTGATATTTCTGCAATAGTGAAAAAAGGCGAGAATATAGATTCAAAGAAGGCTGATGTTCAGGAAATTAATGAAAAAATTAAGAGCATAGAAGATGAACAGGAGAAAATAGAAACCAAAAGAAATGAAATAGTAAGGTTAATTCCAAATCTTATCGCAGATGATGTTCCAGTCTGTAAGGGTGATGAAAACAGTAAAATTGTGAAATATTATGGCCATTCAAAAGTTTTTAAGGATGATGTGGATTACTTCATAGAAAACAGCGGGAATTCCAGGGATTATACAGTTATTGATAAAAAACCAGTTGATCACCAGTCACTTATGGAAAAATATAATCTTGTTGATATTGAGCGTGCAAGTAAAATAGCTGGATCAAGATTCTATTTTCTAAAAAACCGTCTGTTCAAGCTTGAACTGGCACTTATAAATTATGCAGTAGACTTTCTATCTGAGAGGAATTTTACTGTTATGGAACCGCCATTCATGATTAATTATGCTTCAATGTCAGGTGCTACAGATATAGAAACGTTTAAAGAATCTTTATATAAAATAGAGGGTGATGACCTTTATTTAATCGCTACGGCAGAACATCCCCTGGCCTCAATGCTTTCCGGGGAAATACTGGAGGAGTCTGAACTTCCTTTAAGAGTCAGTGGCGTATCTCCCTGTTTCAGAAGGGAGGCAGGAGCCCATGGAAAAGATACAAAGGGAATATTCAGAGTTCACCAGTTCAACAAAATAGAGCAGTTCATATACTGTAAACCTGAAGAATCCTGGGATTTCTTTGAGGAGCTTGTTACCAACTCAGAGGATATATACAGACGCCTTGAATTGCCATATAGGGTTGTTAATATATGTTCCGGAGACCTCGGTAGCCTTGCTGCAAAGAAATATGACATAGAGGTATGGTATCCATCACAGGGAAAGTTCAGGGAAGTTGTTTCTGCATCAAACGACACGGATTATCAGGCAAGGTCTTTGAACATAAGGTACAGAACAAAGGATGGAAATAAATTTGTCCATACATTGAACAGCACGGCAATAGCCACAGAAAGAGTTCTTGTTGCAATTATTGAAAATTTCCAGGAAGATGATTTTATAAGAGTTCCTGATGTATTGATTCCATATACAGGATTCAGTGAAATAGGAATGGAGCGAAAATAATGGGGAAAACAAAATCTAAAATGGCACAGAGAAGAGATCAATTTATAAAAATAATTACAGAAGTAATATTTGGGGTTGTTTTTGCCTTACTTGCTGGATATGCCATTGATTTTATAATAAGAATGTTTCTGCCACAATATAAATCCTACGAACCTTTTGTAATTGAATCGGTACATGCAGTAATAATACTGATAATTGGCCTTCTTATAGTCGGCTCATTCCTGAAATATTTAAGGGAAACAGTAATAAAAACAAACAGGAACTTATACGGAATGACTCTAATTATCAGAATAGTATTCTATGTAATAATTTTGGCTCTGGTAATGAGCGCTTTTCATGTTAGTGTTACTGGAATATTGGCAGGCAGCGCAATAGGTGGTGTGGTCCTTGGCCTTGCTGTCCAGACTGTAGCATCAAATGTTTTATCAAGTGTATTTGCAACATCATCTAACACAATAAAATATGGTGAAGTAATCTCTGTAAATTCATGGGTATGGAGTGTTGAAACTACAGGAAAAATAGTTGATGTAAAAACTCTTTTTTCAAAGATGCTTACAAAGGATAACAATATAATATACATACCAAACTCGGAAATTCTTGGTAACAGTGTGATAACAGAGTTCAGAAATAATGGTTGCTGTTATATTTATCCATTAAATATCACAACAATGGCGGATGTGCCAGCTGATAAGGTACTTAATGAGGTAAAGAAAAATAACAATTTTACAGACATTAAATTTTTCCTTGCCGCAAAGAATGGTGTATCAAACACCTTTGAGGCTTTAATTTCCTTTGATGAAATTACGGAGATAAATGAAAAAACTGCAAGAGCTAATATGGCTATTGATTCAGCGTACTGGAATGTAAAGTCCAGATATAATGTTCTCGGGCCAAACTCCATGTGGGAATCTACTGAAAATATTTATCCAGTGAGTGTCACTTTGAATTCCGATGTGCCATCGGAAAAATTAATTGAAGAAGTATCAAAACAGTTACCTGATACTGTGGTTATACTTTTAACAAGAGGCGCATCGACAAATGTTTTTCTTGCTAAAGTTAAGTGCTCTGATAAGCCGATGGATAAGGTAATAAACGATACGAATCTTATATTTGAAAATGTTTATAACACACTTAAAGAAAATCAGGTAAAGAGCAATGATCAGACAAAGGATGATAATAAAAAACAGTAATATCGAATTATTAGCAAAACTTTATAAAACATTGTTATAATTTGTTATGGCCATGAAAAATATCAGCAAAATCTTTGAAGTAAAAAATTATCTAACCAGTACATTTGTAGGAAGGGAAGATGTTATTAATGGCGTACTGGCGGGCTTAATATCCGGGGAACCAACACTTCTGGTAGGGCCTCCTGGAACTGCAAAAACATCCATTATAGACACGATGAGCAAATTAATCAACGCACGTTATTTTTATTACCTGCTTACAAAGTTCACTGAACCTGAGGAGCTTCTTGGCCCAATCGATATAACTGCTTTAAAGAATGGGGAATATAAAAACATTACAAGGGGAAAACTGCCTGATGCCAATATTGTATTTCTCGATGAAATATTTAAATCAAGCTCGGCAATAAGAAATACTTTACTGGATATAATGCTGAACCGCAGGCTTCCAAACGGTGGGACAATGATTAACCTGGACCTTCTGGGTATTTATTCCGCCAGTAACGAAATATCTAACGATGAGGAGGATATGGCACTTTACGACCGTTATCCAGTAAAAGTGTTTCACAGTTATGTTGAAAGAACAATATTAAAGGATCTTCTGGAAAAAGGGATCAGCATGGAATCATCAAAAACCATGGAAAAGCCAATCCTGGATCTGGATGAAATCAGAAAACTGCAGGCGCTAGCAGTTTCCAGAATGAATGCTATGAGATTGGAAGGCAGCGATGTTATTGACAGATACATGGAAGCTATTTTCCAGCTTGAGGAAAACAATGTAATATTAAGTGACAGAAGAAAGATAAAAGTACTCAAAATTGCAGCAGCATTCAGCATATTGATGGATTCAGGTTCAGTATCTGGAAATGATGTGGCCATGGCTCTCAGGTACAGTGCAGATTCTGAAGATTACATGCCTAAAATTGAAGCGGCTATTATAGATTCGAGACTGGAAAACAAATCAGATATGGTGCAGAAGGCAGAAACTACAATGGAAGAGACAAAATCATTAATTCAGTCAACGGAGGATGCAATAAACAGGAATTCACCATATAATGTTGTTCTTGACCAGCTGAGCCTTCTGGAAATATACATGAAAAAGCTGGAGAAGATGAAATATGAACTGGGCAAAGACAATTCTCCTTATCATAAAGATGTTGTGAATAGAATCAATTCATCGCTTGAATTTGCCGGTTCAAGATATGAAAAACTTAAGGGAAGATAAATATGTCTGTTAGAAGCAATATAAATGGAATAGACCAGTCAAGCACAGTATATAGAATAACAGAAGAGAGAATTGTCAGAAGAGTTAACACCGGGCTTGATAAAAATGAAGCAGAAAGTATAAAAATCGCTGCGTCCGATATTTATTTTCTCTTCTACTCAGAGCTTGCTACGGTAAGAAGCCAGAAAAATGGAAATGAATTTATGGAAAATGTAAGGGAAAGAATGAGTTCTATAATAAATACTGATGATTTCAAAAAGGCAAAAACATATTCACAATTAAATGACAGGCTTTCCATGCTTTACAGCGTAAATTTTATGAAAAACCTGAATAAAAAAGCGAAAAGGGACAGCCAGAAAAATGGGAATTCTTCCGAATCAATGGATAGCAAAGCTATTGAAGAATCCATGAAAGATGCATCAAAAAAGATGGAAATGGCACATGAAATCGAGAAATTGGTAAAGGATAAAACTCCCGGAGGGAACAGGGGAAAAATAGAAAACCTATCTGTTGAAAGCCTGATTGACCTTACTGATGAAGCCATGAAGGTGGATAATGCAGATAAAATTTTAACTATGGCAAATAAACTAATAGATATAATGCCAAGATATACAAAAAGAATGAAAGCATTTTCAAATACTGGAGAACTTGCTGGATATTATAAAACCAGGCATATTTCTAATGTGCTTTCAAGGGAGCTTGCCATGCCCGATGAGATATTTTATTCCAAAATTATAAATGGATTTACAGGAAAGGAAAAGCGGCTTGTCAGCCAGGGTTCATATTATGTGCTTCTTGACAAAAGCGGGAGCATGTATGAAGGAGACAAAACTCTCTGGTCAAGGTCTGTTGCACTTGCATTATTCAGAATATCAAAAAACAGGGGAAGAAAATACTTTTTCAGGTTTTTTGACAATAAGCCTCATGATCTTCTGAATACTCCATTTGAAATAGTTGAGAATATACTTACTGTTGAGGCAAATAAAGGAACATGCATAGAATGTGCATTAAAAACAGCATTGATGGATATTGAAAATGAAAAAATGGCTGATGAAACAAATACAATAATATTAATCACTGATGGTGAGGATAAGGTAAAAATGGATGATTATTTTAAAAAAGAATATAATACCAAACTGATAACAGTTATGATAAATGGGTATAATGAGGGCTTAAAAAAGATAAGTTCAAGTTATATGAATGCCAGGCTGAATGAATCAGGGGCTCTGGAATTGCTTGGCCTGGCAAGATCATTCTAATTTTTTTAATATATTTCCAAGCGCCTTTAATCCATATATTACTGCATTTAGCCCTGATGCAACTTCTGGATCCTTCAATATGCCCATGAGCTTCAGTACCGAAAGTGGCTGTGCCTTTGATCCTTCCTTCATGTTTTCCGCTATTCCCTGTGAATTGAATGATATTGCTTTTATCATATCGGCCATTTCCCGATTTGATAGCATATAAAGCAATGAAAACATTGTATTCCCTGATTTTGCAATAGTTTCCTTTGAGTCGTTTGATGTGAAAGCCCTGGCAAAGAAATCGAGGTTGTCCGGTATTACATTGTCATTAATGTAGTCAAGGGCATTAACTATTCCAGCTCCTTTAAGCTTATCAAGAATTTTCATAAATGCCATTATTACATCACTATTATTTTCCATAGCTTTCTGCAAAAATTCCATGTTAAGATCTTTATTTTCCTTGTTTTCCATTTATATCACCCCTCTTATTATGGATGAAAAATATGTATCACCTGATATATATTTCAGAAAATAATCGGATTTGGAAGCAAAATTAACAAATGGCTTTGAATTATAATCAAACGATAAAGTAAATGCCGTCTCGTCGGCATAAACGCTGGAACATCCCATAAAGCCATCAAATTCGGAAGATGAAATAAATCCATCGGATTCCGATGCTATTCTTCCTGCAACATAACCTGCTTCAGAGTGGCCAAGTGCACCAACCTTCATTGGAAAATCTGCTGCATCCCCAACCACAAATATGTTGCCATAATTTTTATAATTCAGGGTTAGTTTATCAACTTTAACGTAACCAGATTCATCTGCCATTCCTGAATCTGTTAAAAGTTTCTGGCCCTTATGTGGCGGTATTAATATTAATTTATCATATTGAAGGGATTCATTGCCAGATGAAGTAACTGTATTTTTTCCGGTATCCACAGATTCTGTTTTAAATCCGGGGATAAAATTTATTCCATGTTCTTCAAATCCTTTTCTTACCATATCGGATACGTTTTTAAATGGAAGAACATCCTTCATTGGTATTATTAAAGTTATATCGCTTTTGTTTCTGATTCCCTTTTTTCTGAGCAATAGATCAAGGCCAAACACAAATTCAGCTGGTGCCACAGGGCATTGAAATGGAGTACTCGATGGGCCTACTATTATTTTGCCTCCCTTGAAATCATCAAGCATTTTGCCGAGCTTGAGCACATTAGCAATATCGTAAAAATGATATATGCTATCATCATAGCCCGGTATGCTTTCCGGTACAAGCCTGTTTCCTGTTGCTATGACAAGGTAATCGTATGATAAATTATTTCCATTATTTAAAAGAACGGAACGGTTTTCTGGGTCTATTTTTTCGGCTCTTGCCTTTATTCTTTTAATCCCATAATTTATAAGGAAATCTGTGGGCTTTATAGTATCTCTATAATCCACACCTTTGAATGGAATCAGTACTCCTTCTGGCTTGAAGTATGTTTTTTCTGAATCACCAATAATGGTTATTTCAACATCTTTTCTAGTATGCATTCTCAGTTTATTTGCTGTTATAATGCCTGCATTTGCATCTCCAATAATAACAATGCTTGTTCCCATACATCTTCAGTAATAATTATTATTTAAAATATTTCATTATATAGTGGTTTGTGTAAATATAAAATCGAATATGGTTTATTAAATGACTAAAAATAACCATACCGGTATTTTTAATTGTGTGATATTATAATTAACTCATAATTAATATTCCAGGTATTAGAAGCATTGTTGCAATGAATAATTAAAACAATATATGAGAATAAAATATCTCATGAATGGTAAAAGTGTTTATAGTGGGCTGTGGGCCAGGAAACATGGATTTTTTAACTGTTAAAGCAGTAAAAATAATAAAAGAGGCGGACAGCATTATTTATGATCATCTTATCAATCCTGAAATTCTGGATTATGCCAGGCCAGGATGCAGGAAAATCTATGTTGGAAAAAAGCCATATGCCAGAAGGATATCTCAGGAAGAAATTAACAAAATAATAGTTGAAGAAGCATTAAAAAATAATATTGTTGCAAGGCTTAAGGGCGGTGATCCTTTCCTTTTTGGCCGGGGGGGAGAAGAAGTAGAAGAATTAATTAATAATAATATTGAATATGAAGTTATTCCAGGTGTTTCATCCCTTATAGCCGTGCCAGAAGCCGCTGGCATTCCGGTAACCCATAGAAATGTAAACCATGGCATAATTGCAACAACCGGAAATAATGTGGAAAATATGAATATTCCGGAATGCAGGAATTTTAACTGCAGAATGTATACGCTGGTAATATTCATGGGGGCGCATAATCTTTATGCCATAAGAGAAAAACTCATATCGGCTGGATATGACCCGTTGCTCCCTGTAGCTATTATAGAAAATGGAACTTATAATCATCAAAAAACATTTACAGGCACTCTTGAAAGCATAAATTATGATTATGCAGGGTCTCCATCCCTCATAGTAATAGGAGATGTTGCAAAATACCACGAAATGTTCTGCAAATATGAAAATAAACCTTACAGTGGAAAAATTGTTACAGTTTTATATGACCTATATTTTCCAGACACAGCTCAACTGGAAAGCATGGGATTAACAGTATATAAAATCCGATCAGCGGAAGTATTCCCTGGAAATATTTCAACAGCAACACTCTACGGCAAAAATATTGCATTTGAAGGGCGTTTTGCAGGAATATTAATGGATATCTTCAGGTCCAGCGGTTTTGATTTAAGATGGCTTGGCAAAATTGCAACAGATAATACAGGGAGGCAATTGCTTCTAAATTATGGAATATTTGACCTTCTTGATATTTCAAGCATAGATGACAGTTATATCAGGATTGGGACAGGCAATGAAAAAGAACTTCAGGTGGCCAGGATGGTACCGATTAAAATAGGCAATTATATAAATGATTATATTGAAAAATCAGACCTTATAGTTATTGCCAGTATGAGTGGTTCTTTGCCTGATGGAATAAATATTCCGGAAAAAGCAGGAGTAATAAAAATTGAATATCCCTATAACGGATTTTATAATGAAATAAGGGATTATTTTGGTGATAGCCGTGAAAAAAATTAATATTGCAGGCATTTTCCCGGGAAGGCCAGTTAATCCTGAAGTTGAACAGTGCATTAAAGAAAGTCATGTGGTTTTCTGTGGCAGAAGAAATATGGAAATTCTTCCAAAAACAAATGCTAAAATTATCAATATAGGAAATATTATGGATTTTTCACAGGATCTAGAAAATGAATTTAAAGAAGGCAAAACAATAACGGTAATTGCATCAGGTGACCCTATCTTTTACGGCATTGGCAATTATATAAGCAAGAATTACAGTATTGGCGATATACATATTATCCCGGAAGTGGGTTCTCTTCAGGTAGCACTGTCCAGAATTGGAATGAATGAAAACAATATTTATACAGTAAGCTTGCATGGAAGAAGAATAAAGGGCCTTGCCCAGAAAATCAGGAACAGAGAAAAAATAGCTGTATTTACTGACTGCAATAACACACCGTCAAGCATAGCAAGATATATGCTGGATTTTAATTTAAATGATTATTCTATATATGTTTTTGAAAGGCTTGGCTATAAAGATGAGAAAATAAACAAATACGATCTGAAAGAAATAGTAGAAAAAGAGTTTGACCCGTTAAATATTATGGTTTTAATCAAAAACGGAAATAATACAGATACATTTCCAGATGATAATTTATTCTTAAGGAAAAATGATAATATAACTAAAAGAGAAATTAGGGACATTTCCATAATGGAGCTTGAATTGAATAATGGAGATACTTTATGGGATGTGGGTTCAGGGTCAGGTTCTGTTGCCGTTTATAGTTCTTTTTTCAATGCAGATGGAAAAATTTATGCAATAGAGAAAGATAAAATTCTCTGCGGCTATATTGAAGAAAACATGAAAAAATTTTCCACCGATATTAATATAATAAACGGTGAGGCCCCGGCAATTCTGTCTGAATTGCCATGCCCAGATGCAGTTTTCATTGGAGGATCTTCCGGAAAATTAAGGGAAATTCTTGATTATTCTTACAATAAAATGAAAAGCGGCGGCCGGCTTGTTGCAAATATAACCACTTTAGAAAATTTTAATCTGGCCATGGAATTCATAAAGGAGAATAAACTGCGAAGCCATGTTACCCAGGCAAATATTTCCAGGCTTTCTTCAGTATCCAGATACACAAGGTTTTCTCCGCTGGACCAGATTTATATTGTAAAGGTGATAAAGAATGGAAATGCTTAAAGTTGTTGGCCTTGGCCCTGGAGACCCTGAACTGCTGACTATAAAAGGTTACAATGCACTTTTAAATGCTGATATAATATTTTATCCAAAAACTTCATTGAACTCAGCAGAAAATATATTGAATTTATTGAAGATCGATAAAGAAAAAATAAAGGCCCTGGAATTCCCAATTGGAAGTGATAAGATACCTGAAATCTCTAAAAAATATGCTGAAATGATTATGGGCAGTTGCAGAAAGGGATTGAAAACAGCATATGCAGTTGAAGGGGAACCAATGCTTTACAGTACATTTCTGGATATTATGCCATATATTAATATGGAATTTACCATAATTCCAGGAATAAGCTCGATGAATGGAATTTCAGCAGCCATGAAAATAATGCTTGCCACAAAGGATCAGGATCTCCTGGTTTTGCCTGCCATAAACAATTATGAATATATGGAATCTAAAATTATGTCTTCACAAAATATTGTTATATTCAAAGCAATACGGGCAAAGAAAATAATAAAAGAAATTCTGGAAAAAAACAGTATAAATGATTTTTACATAATGAGCAATGTTTCAACTGAAAAGGAGAGAGCTTATAATAATATTAATGACATAAAGGATTACATGACAGTGGTGGTGATAAAACGATACATATAGTTGGTGCAGGCCCTGGTGACCCTGAACTATTGACAGTAAAGGCAAAAAGAATTATTGATTCAACCGATGTAATAATATATGCCGATTCCCTGGTAAGCCCTGAAACATTTAAAGACAGCATGGCCAAAAATATAATAAAAACATCCTCCTTAACTCTGGAAGAAATAAACAGCAATGTTAAAAAGTATTATAGCCAGGGATTTGACATAACCAGGCTTCACAGCGGAGACCCGGCAATTTATGGTGCAATTAACGATGAAATCCAGTTTTATGAAGACAGGGGAATGGAATATGAAATAATTCCAGGAATAAGTTCAGTATTTGCGGCTGCAGCGAGAATAGGCATGGAACTTACATCCCCTGGAACAACACAGTCGGTAATACTTACCAGAGTTCCAAGGAGGACAGAATATTTTGAAAAAGAAGACCTTGAAACGCTGGCATCACATAAAACAGCACTTGCAATATTTCTCAGTGCATCAAATGCAAAGATGGTTAGCAAGAAACTGATCAATGCCGGCTATACACCAGATGAAAAGGCCATAATTGCGTATAAAGTTTCATGGCCAGATGAGAAAATAATAGAAACAAAAATCGGAGACCTGGAACATGCAATGTTTGAAAACAAAATAAACAGGCAGGCACTGATAATGGTGGGTGGTAATATCTCTGGCAGTTCTGACAAAAAATCATATCTCTACAATGGAGAATTCACACATTTATTCAGAAAATCATCCAAAAAGGATAGATAATATATATTCTTCATCTTTTCCTATTGTGTGAATTCTGTGCCTTATAAAATCTTTTGAAATATTATCAGGATTTTCATCTGTTTCCGGCAATGATTTTATGAGTGATTTAATATAATTTGATTCTATTATTCTGTAAAATATTTTTCCAAATTCCATTGTGCTTAGAACTTCTTCATCATCAATTTTCAAAGATATAATTTCTTTGGATTTTTCTGTAAGTTCCCATATTTCTTTATTGAGCTTATCAAGAGAATCCATTAAAATATCATTGTCAAGATGTGCCTTTAAATCTGGCTCATCAACTATATTCAATGTATTGTTATTGATTGTATATGAAATGCCAATGGCAGACCTGTTAAGGTCATATGCAAATTCAAAGAAATTGCCAGAATTTTCTGTTTTAAAGGTACATTTCAAAGTTTGGCCTGTAATATAGGCACTTTCCAGTCTGTAGCTGCTCAGGCTTTCATAAGTAATATTTCCAGAGTTATCAATTCCAACAGGAATCTTAACGCCTGTATACAATGATGAAAAATATGGATTATTCATAAATTCGCTATCCTTTGTGTTAAGCAGAAATGTACATCTTATGCCGTAACTGAATTGAAGAAATTGTTTAATTTCTATTGCACCATTATTAACCAATAATTCTATATTTGAATTCAAGATTGTAAAAGGGTTTAATGAGAAGAATTTTCCTATGATTTCTTTTCCATTTTTAACATCCTTTTCTATTGCTGTATTCATTTCCGAAATACGGGAAAATATATCCTGTGAACTTTTTGTGAAAAATTGGCTGGTAACTGAAGAAACTGTTTCTATAATTTTTTCCTCATATGATTTAAAATCATTATGCGTGGACGCAAAGTTATCCATTATACTGCTCAATTCCTGTTTTATTGATTCTATAGAACTCTTATCTGATTCAAGGCATTTGGTTAATCTTTCAATTTCACTGGCTTTTTTATCCCTGTCTACTTCATATGAAAACGCATCAACCATATATGAAAAAATATATTTAAGTTCCTTCAAACCGTTTTCATCTACTTCCATTATATTTAATTATCTCATTATATTTAAAGCTCATGCATATATGTGGTATGTTCAGTAAATATTTAGTTCACACATAAAATTAATTAAACAACCAATAATAACCTGTTATCATGACAGGCAAAATTATTATTATTGGTGGTGGCATTGCAGGAATTTCGGCTAAGTTAAAAAATCGAGATGCTGCATTAATTGATGAGAATCCGTTTTTGACTATGGCGCCAAGAATAATGGATATAGTAAATGGAAAAAGTGCTGAATTCCCAAAAATTTTTAGAAATCTGGATTATCTTGGAAGCGTCAATAATATTGATTTCCAGGACATGACTGTAACTATGAATCTAAAGAAAATACAATATGAAAAATTAATAATTGCCACAGGATATTCACAAAAATATGATTTCATAAAAGGAAGCAAATATATACATGGATTTTCCGGCATTGAAGATGCTGTTGACCTGAGAAATAAATTAAAGGGTAAAAAGAAAGTGGTAATAATTGGAGGTGGTTATTTAGGCATAGAACTTGCAGGGCAAATAGAAAATGCGGAGGTAATTATACTGGAGGCTGGAAAAGATATTCTTTCAGGGCTTCCACGCAAATTTGCAAAATTAGCCAGTGAATTGCTTTCTAAAAAAGGTGTTAGAATAGAAGTTGAAAGCCCTGTAATAGAGGTAAAGAAAAATCAGGTAATAACAGAAGCAAAAGAATATGATTCTGATATTACAGTGTTTGCCGGAGGATTTACAGGCAGCCTTCCGCCAATGAACCATGAAATAACAACAAAAAACAATAAAATTGTTGTTAATTCATATTTGCAGTCTGTGGATTACCCTGATGTTTATGCTGCCGGCGATTCCATGTCTGTTCAGGATAAATTTTTCCCAATGTCTTCAATTATTGCAAGATCCTCTGGAATTACAGCCATGGAAAATGCTATGGGCAATAAAATCGTTTTTGAATCAAATAATTTTGCCAATATTATAAGAATAGGAAATAATTATTTTGGCACTGTTGGAAATATCTTTGTCCATGGCCCTCTGGCACATATTATCAAAGAGGCTGCAATAGCCCTTTCAATAAATCATGCTAAAGAAATATAATATTTAACTCTTTGCTTTATTTTGCGGTTATGCGCAGAAAATATTCAGGTAAAGTGATAAAAAATGCACAAAGATTGAATTTACATTAAATTAACCGCAATGATAACATAAAATTTAATAGCAATTATCGATATAGTTATTTATGAAAACAACAATTTCACATATTAAAGCAGATATAGGAAGTTTGCCGGGCCATACAGTTGTATATCAACCGGTTGTAGATGCAGTAGAAAACTACGTAAAAAATAATTCTGAAGGACTTGTTTCAGATTTTCACATATCACATATAGGTGATGATATACAGATAACAATGGTGCATACGAGAGGCACAGACAATCCAGAGATTCATGGATTGGCATGGAATGCATTCAAGGCAGGAACAGATGTTGCAAAAAAAGTAGGTTTGTACGGAGCCGGCCAGGATTTATTAAAGGATGCATTTTCCGGAAATATAAAGGGAATGGGGCCAGGTGTAGCCGAACTTGAAATAACACCAAGAAAATCAGAGCCTTTCATAATTTATATGATGGATAAAACTGAGCCGGGAGCTTTTAATTACCCAATGTATAAAATATTTGGAGATCCTTTCAACACTCCGGGACTTGTAATAGATCCAAATATGCACATGGGATTCAAATTTGAAGTATGGGATATATACAATGGAAAGAAAATTTATCTTTCTCTCCCTGAAGATACATATGATCTTCTTGCGCTTATAGGATCAAAGGGAAAATATGTAATTAAAAGGGTGTTTACAAAGGATATACATACAAAACTTCCGGATGAAAATGTTGCAGTAATTACCACAGACAAACTTTCATTCATAGCGGGAGAATATGTAGGCAAGGATGATCCAGCAGGAATAGTAAGAATACAGTCTGGATTGCCGGCTTCTGGAGAAGCTCTTGAGCCGTTTGCAAACTCATACCTGGTATCAGGCTGGATGAGAGGTTCATTCAATGGCCCAATGATGCCTGTTGGAATGGACAATGCGCAGATGACCAGATTTGATGGTCCGCCCAGAGTCATGGCTCTTGGATTTGTCATGAAGGACGGAAAGCTTGTAGGCCCCGTAGATATGTTTAGGGATGTGGCATTTGACTTTGCCAGGAACGAAGCACTGACTATGGCTAACTACATAAGAAGAATGGGCGTTTTTGAACCTCACAGGCTTCCAGATGAAGAAATGGAATACACTGCACTTCCAAAAATTCTTGAAAAGCTCGCACCAAAATTCCAGACCATAGAAGATAAGGGCGTAAAATCTGAAATGAAGGTATCAAGATAATATTTTTATTACTTTTTTAAAATTTTAAATTTTACAACAAAGTTAAAATATTCTGTATAGATAAGGATTAAGTGATTTTATGTCGTTCCCAGAAGCAATAGAAAGAAGATTAACACGCAAAATTTGTATGAGATGTTATGCTAGAAATTCAATTAACGCAACAAAATGCAGAAAATGTGGTTACACTGGCCTGAGAGTTAAATCAAAGGAGAGAAAGAGTGCAAAGTAATGATCTAAAAGCTGGAATTTTGAGAATGGAAGGCACAAATAATGAAGAAGAAGCTTTCCTTTCCTTAAAAAGATCCGGTTTTTCATCAGAATACATACACGTGTCTGAGATCGGTCAGAAGAAATTAGAGGATTATGATTTATTGTTTATTCCAGGTGGTTTTTCAGCAGGAGATTATGTAAGGGCAGGTGCAATATTTGCATCGCGCCTTACTCCGCACATTAAAAGCCTGAACAAATTTGTTGATTCCGGCAAATTATTAATCGGGGTCTGCAATGGATTTCAGGTTCTCAGCGAACTTGGAATGCTTCCAGATCTGGACAGAAAAAAAGACCGCACAATGGTGCTTGCAGTGAATACATCAAATAAGTTTGAGTGCAGGTATACTTATGTAAAATACATTTCCAAAAATATTATATTTAAAAAGTATTTTTCCGGCAAAATATTTCAAGTGCCGGTAGCACATATGGAAGGAAAAGTTTTATTTGATAGTGAAAAAACACTTGGCAATGTAATGGAAAACGACCAGATTTTATTCCAGTATACGGACCAGAAGGGAAATAAGGCATCGTATCCATGGAATCCCAATGGTTCAGTTATGGATATAGCAGCATTATCGAACAGGGATGGGAATGTAATAGGGCTTATGCCACATCCTGAAAGAGTTTACTATAACTTTCAGATGATGGACGATGGCAAAGAATATGAAAATGGAACGGGCAAAATATTCTTTGACGCACTTTATGAATATACCAAAAAATTAACAGCTTGATTTAAAATTTATTTCGGGATGCCTTGCAATTATATGATTTAACAAAATATTAACGTTTTTATGGTATTCTTCAAGTGTAGAATCGTTGACAATCATAAAATCGGCTAATGATATTACCTTTCCAATGCCCCATGAGAGTTCCCTGTTATCGCGCTGGTGCATTCCAGAATAATCATGTGAATCATCTTCCCTGTCTCTCGTGATTATTCTCCCAAGCCGGTCTGTTTCATTTGCAAACACTGCAATAACAACAACATTCTGAAAATTATTTTTGAAATAGTCTAATTCCTCTTCATTACGGAGGCCATCAACTATTGTAATATCAGGATTTGATATTGATTCTGCTGTTCTTTTTGCCCAGATATCCATGCCATATTTCTTTCTTTCTTCAGTTGCATATAAGCCAATATTTTTATCATCCATGGAAATATTATGCTTTAATGCATTTTTCTTTACTTCGTTTCCCATGTGTGCATCTATAAAACCCATGGCTTTTGCAACCTGAACAAATTCGTCCTTTCCAGATCCCGGCATGCCTGTAATAATTAACATGTTCATCCGAAAATAAAGCCCATGCCATCCTGTGAACTGTTTTCTTCATCCTTTATTTTATTATAAATTTCATCCTGCTTTCCCTTGCTTAAAGGTTCCAGTGTTCCTTCTCCGATTGCTTCAACATTTTTGAATATATCCTCTGACCCTTCGATCAAAACTATGTAAAATGAATTATAGCCATAATTGGCACCATCCTTATATGTAATTGTTTGCCTGCCCACAACATCGTCGGCAAGGAGTTTGTCAATTGTTCCCCTATTTTCCTTTGCCAGTTTATATAACTTTAACATAATAATCAGTATTGCAAAAGCCTTATTAAATATTTTTAATGCTTATTTGTTGTCGAAATCCCCGTTTTTGTATGTCTTAACATAGGCATCAAAGTTTGTCCTTAATTTTGACTGGCGCACTATTTTTGAACCATGGAAATTGGAAAAGGATGAGTCTTCAAGGATATATCCCTTTATGCTCTGTATTGAACCCATAACTCTTATAAATTTCATTCTCCCATATCTGCCCAGTGACCTGGTATTTGTAGTCAACAAACCGGTATCCTCCAGGTCTGAAAGCAGATCTGATATTCTTCTCATTGTAAGTGCCTGAAATCCCAGTTCGATGCAGATATTCCTGTAATTTTCGTATATTTCACCTGTGACCGATAAATCTTCATCGGTTTCCTGTGTCAGGCATGCGCTTAAAAGAACCATTTTTGAATGTATTGGCAATGTCTTTATGGATTCCTTTAAAACATTCATTTCGAACCGGTCACGTGCCATATACACATCATCTATTGACACATATGTTTTTCCATCTTTAAGTGCGGAATCTATTGCAATTCGCAAAAGGTCTATTGATTTCCTTGCATCGCCGTGCTCCTGTGCACCAAGTGCAGCGCATAAATTTATGGCCGCTTCGTTTATGAATCCTTCCTCTATAACTCCTGAAACCCTGAAATTGAGAATATCTCTGAGTTCCATGGCATTGTATGGGGGAAATATTATGCTTTCCTGGTTCAACCTGCTCTGTACTCTTGTGTCAAGTCCGGTTACAAATGATGCATCGTTTGTAATTCCTATCATTGATGCACTGCTTTCGGTCAAAATTTTTAAAATAACGTAGAGAGCGTCGCTGCCATTTTTCTGGATTAATTTATCAATTTCATCTAATATTATAACTGTATACCTGTTTGACCCGTTGAGCCTTTTAACAAGTTCGAAATATATTTTATCCTGAGGAAGCCCAAGAATCGGCACAGGCGGGTCATCAGACTTTATGGCATTGGCCAGGTATACCAGAATAGAGTACTGTGAATCATAAATTTCACAGTTTATATAAATAGTATTAATATTTCCGTTGAGCGTTTCCCTCAGCATATTTGTAACATACAGTACAGATGAAGTTTTTCCGGAACCGGATTTGCCATAAAGCAGGAGATTTGATGATATTCCACCGGTAACAATAGAACTCATAACTCTTGCAATTCCATCTATTTGCTTTTCCCTGTGTGGAAAGTTGTCCGGTATGTATGAACTGCTGAGTTTTTTGAGATCGCCCGTCACGTAATTGTTTATTTTGTTGTATTTGATAAAAGGATTTTCCATAGATACCAGTAATTACAACATATATATTCTATATACAAATAGGTTTTTTAACTGAGTTTGTTACCGGGTATTTTACCAATAGTTTAATTAATATTAAACGGTCGGACAGACGAATTAAGATACTTTTTTAACATGCCAACAAGATACATCGAACCGGTTACCAGGACACACTTATTATTCTCAATTGCATAATTATATGCCTGCACAGGGTCCTTAATTATCTTTATGTTTGGAAACATATTGCCCATGCCTTTAGCAAGTGCTTCAGGATCAAGTGAACGTTCCGGATCATCAGGTGTAGTTAATATAACAGTATCTGAGAGTTTCCTCATTATCGACATATATGAAAAATAATCCTTATCATTAAGCATGCCGATAAGAAGAACTGGCTTCTGGCTCACAAAGGTTTTGAAGGTTTCAACAAGTGCACTTGCTGCAGGAGGATTATGCGATGAATCCATTATAATTAATGGATCTTTGCTTATTATCTCAAACCTTGATGGCCACCTTGCTTTTGCTATGCCAGCTTCTATGGCTAATTTTCCAGGGTTATCTGGAATGGATTCTATAGCTGTTACTGCAGCACTTATATTTTTAATCTGGAACAAACCAAGATTTGTTGTTTTGATCTTATATTCTTCCAGCGGTGTCTTAAGAGTAAAGAACATGCCGTCCAGGCTGTATTTTAAATCACTTACATTGCAGTAATTTGAAACCATCTTAAGTTCCGAATTCCTGATTTCCGCAAGTTTTTTGATTTCTGAAACCACTTCTGGCTTTTCATCAAGCAAAACAACGGGTTTTCCCTCTTTAATTATTCCTCCTTTTTCATATGCTATGGATGTGAGGGAACAGCCAAGCCTCTGGTAATGCTCATATCCGATCTGCGCAATGATGCTGATTTCCGGCATTACTATATTTGTGGAATCCAGGCGGCCTCCTAGCCCTACTTCTACTGCTGCAAAATCAGCATTCATATCTGCAAAATATTTGAATGCCATTACAGTTGTTGTTTCAAAAAATGTGGGATTTCTATATTTAACTGCAAGGTTTTCTATATAACTGCGGTTTTTTTCCATAAAATCAATAATATAAGTATCAGGAATCTGCTGCTGATCAACTATTATTCTTTCATTAAAATCAATTAAATGAGGTGATGTATACATCCCTGTTTTATATTTCTGCCCAAGTATATTGTAAATATATGATGCTATGGATCCTTTCCCGTTTGTACCTGCAATATGTATTGTTTTGAATTTGTTCTGTGGGTTGCCAAGGTGTTCAGCCAGAGCTCTTGTGGCATTGAGATCCATTTTGATTCCTTCGCGTGTCAGGCTATAAAGATAATTTAATGTATCATCTATCATGGTATGGAAATTGCAAGCCACTATTTATTTTATATTGATATAACATTCATTCCAGTAATTAAGTTCATAAAGAAGGCCAAATCTTATAATTTCTTCCTGATTTTTATTTAAATCAATGTTTCCAAGTATTTCAATATATTTATCGGTAATATTCCTGTAATTTGCTGACCTGTAAAAATCAAACCAGAACTTGAATTTTTCAGCAGGAGCCGGTGTTGCCTCTGCAATATAGCCATATGACCACTGGCAGGAAAACATAGAAAGCATCCCATTTATCGATGAATCATTTGACCAGCGTATTAAATGATTTATATATGAATATGTTGTATAATTTGCATCGCAGTCACATATGCTTTCTGGAGTTACTCCAAACTGCTTTAACATTTGGGTATGGAATTCAGGCTCTTCACCGCCAATTAGCTCATACAATTCCCTGATTTTCATATCTGCAGCCCTCTTGCCGATAACAGTTCCCGCATCCTTGTAATATTTTAGATATATATGATCCTGTGTTAGATAGTATCTGAATCTACTATCTTCTAATGTCCCATTTTTCATGGCCTCCACAAAATCTGAATGGATTATTTTGTTTATTAATTCCATTGCTTCCTGTGAATTCAGATAGCTTCTTAAATACATAAAATAGTATTATGTTTTGTTATTTATTTTTAACTATGTTTATTCTAAATTTATAAAAATATATCGGAATAAAGACTTTTTGCTGGATCACTGGTTTTATTTTGCAAAGTTTATTCAATATTAATAATCCCTGTAATCTTTATCTTCCACACCGTTATTATGGCAAACAGTGCTGTAAAATTCTGATGCCTCAGTTTTTTCAAATTTTTCATCCTTAAGAGTGTAAAGCCCGAATTTATCTTTATAACCTCTGGCCCACTCATAGTTATCCATTAATGACCAGTGGAAGTAACCTTTAACCGGAATATGCCCATCTTTAATTGTTCTGTGAAGCTCAATAAGATGCTTTTCAATAAAATCTTTTCTAAGTATTCCCTTTGAATCAGCAATGCCGTTTTCAAGTATAATAAGGGGCTTTCTGTATTGATTGAATATTTCAGTAGAAACAAATCTTATCCCCTCCGGATATATGTCCCAGTAATTGTCTGAACACTTCTTGCATGGCAAAAATGCAAATCTGTACCTGATATCAATATTGTCATTGTTGATATACCTCACGGTTATTCTGCTGTAATAATCTATGCCTATAAAATCTGTGCCTGCAAATTCTTCTGGCCTGGATTCATTAAATATTCCTGATAAAGAATTGTCAAAATTGCCGTAAAGTGATGAATTAAGCTGGAGGCCATAAAATATATATTTGACATAATTCACAATAAAATTGTTTTCCTCTGTATCCAGTTCCGGCTCAAAATACGGCATTGCCATGCTGATCCCAACATATGCGTGCTTATCATTCCTTTTAATAATTTTATATGCTATGTTATGTGCATACGCCAGGTTTCTCATGACTTCAACTGTTAATTGATAATCTGAGAGCCCTGGTGGGAACCCTTCAAGATTTCCATAAAGATATCCGTTTATGGCAATT
This sequence comes from Ferroplasma sp., assembly GCF_037442045.1. GTDB lineage: Archaea > Thermoplasmatota > Thermoplasmata > Thermoplasmatales > Thermoplasmataceae > Ferroplasma. The sequence goes on from NZ_JBBIRC010000003.1 coordinate 39,635, forward strand.
ATGTTTGGTTCATTAATTGTATGCCAGACGTCAACATAATTATTGAATTTATACCATATATAATAGATATATTTGCCGAATTCTCCAACTGTTGATCTATCGACCCAGCCTTTTTTATTGCATTTTGAAATATCTTCATTGCATTTTACTGCATCGTGTAGCCACAATGGAAGTGGCCAGTGATAAGCGGTAAGCACGATTTTTAATTTCTTTAATTTGATATATTCCATTATTTTTTTATAATGCTCAACGGCACCTAAATCGGCAATTGAATCCATTTGGGCAATAAAATTTTCTGAAAAATCCATCTGATAAATATCTCCATTTTCATTTTTCTTAATAATGGCATTTACTTTTTCCGTAGATTTTTTGAATATTCTTGCCCAGTCAATGCCAATCCTTATTGAATTATTACCCATTTCAATGCAATACTCTATAAATTCCCTGTAATTATTCCAGAAATCAGGGCCATTGTCGGGAAAATCACCGCTTACGTAGGTCTTCTTTATTATATCATCGTTATGCGACCACTGATACCAGTCGCTTTCAGGAGAAATAGAATCCCTGGATTTTCCCATTTCTACCTGGAATGGACTTGTTGCAGTTCCAAACATAAAATCTTCAGGAAATTTTCTCAGCATGATATCACCCTATTTTGTTTTCTCCCCAAGTATGGATAAGTATGCAGATTCCAGATCTGAACCATATGAGGTGTATGAGATAACTGGAGCCAATTTAATAGCATTTTCCAGTATTTTAGCACGGTCTTCTTCTTTTCCAGAGAATTTTAATACCACATTTTTCCCTTCGGCTTTTAAAATGCCAGTTCCTGTAGATTCGAGGTTTTTTACGATTGTGTCATTAACTGGCTTCAAAAATTCTATTGACACTGCATTTGTATTGAACTCCTGGGATATTTCATTCATCTTTCCCTGCTTTAGTATTTTCCCATGATTTATGAAAACAACATCGTCACATGTTTCCTGAACCTCAGAAAGTATATGTGATGAGAAGAATACAAGCTTTGTTTTCTTCAATTCAAGTATGAAATCTCTGAATATTTTCCTTTCAAATGGATCAAGCCCGCTTGTTGGTTCGTCAAGTATAACTATATCTGGATCAGATATCAGGACCGATGCAAATACTGCTCTCTGCCTCTGCCCTTTTGAAAGTTGCCCCATTCTGGAATCCAGTGGAGGCAATTTAAGTGCATCATAGAATTCGTCTATTTTTGAATTTATTGTTTTATTGTCTATTCCCCTTAATTCACCTACAAATTGCATTGATTCTTTAACAGTAAGATATGGATATGGTGTAGGGGTTTCTATCATTGACCCTACATTTTGCATTGCCTTTTTAGGGTAACGGTTAACGTTTATGCCATTCAATTCTGCAGTTCCGTTGGAAGGTCGCAATAAATTTGTCATAACTTTTAATGTGGTAGTTTTTCCTGCTCCATTGGGCCCAAGATATCCTATGGCTCCGTGACCGCTGTAATTGAATGACACATCGTCCAGAGCCATAAATTTACTGTATTTTTTTGTAACTTTGCTGAATTTTATTTCCATGTTTATCCCTCTATTTGCCTCCTGGAATAAAGTATTATTGCAATCAATCCGCAGATTACCAGATAAGCTATAAGAACACCAAGTCCCTGCATTACAGTTGGGCTGAATGTATAGAAAGAACCGGCTCCTCTGGCAAATCCTGATGGCGATACAACTTTTGCTGCTGGATATGGATTATCAAATATTAAATACATTATTTCTCCTGCAAAATCAAGTGAAAATAATGGGTCAATTCCACCAATTGTTCCAACAAATGTATCAATTATTGGGAATCCAATGAATAGCAGCAGCACTGATACTATAATGCCACTGGACTGCCCCTTGAATATTCCAGAGAATAAAGCAGCAAATGAAATTGCAGCTGCAAGGAATAAAACAAGTATTCCAAGCCCTTCAAATATTACTGGCGTAACCTTTCCATAAAGATAAAATGAACTTCCCATTCCCACAACAAAATATACTAAAACTATTATGAATGATAATATGAGTGCGGCTGTGTATCTGCCAAGGAATAATACTGACCTTCTGACAGGCTGCACAAGTGAATAATATGCAGCATTAGTTCCGGTGTCAGTGGAAATAATGTCTCCGCCGAAGAATGCACCTATTATCACTACCAGGTCAGCTGAGAAACCGGATAAATAATTATAAAAATAGAAAAGAGGAGTACCTGCCTTCAGCATACTGTATTCATCGTGGAGTATTAATGCCGTAATTCCAATTGATATTATTATTGTAAAGATGAGTAATCCGATAAATCTTCTTGTACGAATATATGATTTGAGCTGATATTTTAATGCAACCATATATTGATTTACGTCACTGTCATTTTCCATGCCATCTAATGACAATTGCATATTTAATTGTTATCTAAAAAAGAAATAGATAGAAAAATAGATATTTTTAGATTTAATTTTATTTAATTAATGGCACCTTTTCCCGAACGAAATTATTGCTGTTCAGATCTTTTATGGCTTCCCTGATCTGTTCATCAGTATTCATTACTATTGGACCAAACCATTTAACAGGTTCGTTTAAAGGCTTTCCTGATAAAAGTATAAAACGGTATTTTGTTTTTCCAGTATTGATTTTAATGTAACTATTATCTCTGGACATTATTGCTGCTGTGTCTGGTTCAAGAGATTGGTTTCCAGCCATGCCTTCACCAGTTATCGAAAATATTATTGATGTATAACCATTTTTAATTTTATAAGCAAACTCTGATTCTTCATCCATTAAAATATCTAGATATAAAGGGTCTATTCCGTATTCTGAATTATAAATTCCTTCAACTTTATTGTATTCCCCCGCTATAATTTTTACAGTAGCCCCATCAATTGAGATTTTTGGAACTTTATTACCCTTTATGCTTCTGTATGCCGGTGTTGTCATTTTGTATTTTGCTGGCAGGTTAAGCCACAGCTGGAAGCCAGAAACCAGTGTTGGCATACCGTATGCTTTCATCAGTTCTTCAGGATTTTTCTCATCCAGAGGCTCTGGCATTTCCTGGTGAAATATACCGCTTCCGGCTGTCATCCACTGCAACTCGTCAGGATAAATTGTCCCCTTATGGCCAGTGCTGTCGCTGTGGACTACCTTCCCGGAAAGCAGGTATGTCACTGTTTCTATTCCACGATGCGGATGCCAGGGGAAACCTGCAATATAATCTTCTATTTTGTCAGATCCGAAATGGTCAAGCAGCAGAAATGGATCTGTTATATTTACAGTGTTGGGGCCACCAAAAATGCGTTTTAGTTTTACGCCTGCTCCGTCCCTTGTTTCAACACCCTTTACCATATAATCTATTTTTTTTAAATTATGTCCCATTTATTTCACTGGTTAATCAATACACTCTAATTTAAATCTTTTAGCTATATTTTTATATATGCCAAATCATTACAATATGCGAACAAAAAATGATGCACGAAAACTTTTACAGGGCAACAATTTACGATGCTGGAACTGTAGAATATATGAAGGCTCTGGCCTTCCAGAAGAAAATGCATGATCTTGTTAATGAAGGCTTAAAAGATGATACATTTATTTTTCTTCAGCATCCTGATGTTTATACTGCAGGCGCACACTATAAAGGTGATCTCGCAAATGCAGTGAAGATAAACCGTGGTGGATACATGACATATCACGGGCCAGGCCAGCTTGTTGCATATTATATAATAAATATGAAAAGAAGGGAAATGAATGCCCTTGACCTCATCAAAATGATTCAGAATTCTGTAATAGAGCTGCTGGCCAACTATGGAATAAGCAGTGCGCCAATGCTGGATGAAAAAACAGGCGTATGGGCAGGCAATAAAAAAATCTGCTCAATAGGGATTGGAATAGATCATTTTACAACCATGCATGGAATGGGATTAAATATTTCAACAGACCTTAAAAAGTTCAACTTAATTAATCCCTGCAATTTTTCTCCGGAAATAATGACTTCCATGGAACAGGTTTGTAACAGGCACTATGATTTCAATGAAGTAAAAGAAAAATTTATTTCCATAACAGTGAAGAATTTTGGCATTGTTAATTATGACAGATACGATTCAATTGCTTAAATTCAAAAACTTTTAGCATTTATATCTAATTGTTTTGCATAAATTATTTATGAAATGTAAGTATGATAAAATATGGTAGAATTTCCTAAATTTCATTGCTGCGTAAATCAAAACGATGAGGAATATGACTCTGAAATCCAGATGTATTTTGTAAAGGAATACGATCTGGCAGAACTTCTGGCACGGCTTGCTGATCTTGATAAAGTCCATGCAGGTGAGTATAAAAAGATGGTTAATTATATACAGTCACTTGAAAACTATATAATAACAGGAGAAAAACCCGAAGATTTTCATTTTCTTGAGGATATGGAAGGAGAGAAGGGCTGGGCAAACGACTATAAAATTATACTGTCAGATAGCAGGGCCGCACATGTTGCCTTCAGGGGATGCAAAAAGGTAATAGAAGTTTTGTATTATTACAGGCTTGTGTCCAGAAAATCAGGTTTTACAGAACGTTTCACTTCAGAAAATTTCAGGTCTTTCCTTCTCATGAGGGATATACTTTATAAGAGGGCATCTGAATTAATGAAAAATTAATTTGCAGTTAATTTTATTGCATAAAGATAGTAAAATTCAGACATTATTATTATAATAAATGAAACTGCCATTATAATAGAATATATATTTAATTCATTAAAAAGGAATAAAAATCCTGAAATTCCAGCCATTATAACGAATGCAAAAGATGTAACACTGGATAAAACCAGTTTAGTATTTCTTATTTTAACGCTGAGAAGAAGCATTATAAAAGACACTATAAGTATAAGAAAACCAAGCATCATGTGGAACATCACAGCAATATAGCTGGATGGAAAATGGTTTGCAGCATTATTTGTTACGCTGTTCAATGGCGGAAAAGAAACATAGAGGTTTACATACATTCCCAGAATGAACTGTATTAATAATAAAATCATGATTGCAGCTATTCCAAGCCTAGCATAACTGTATTTTTGATCCATTATTCAGTATACTCTCAAATTATTTAAAATATCTAATGCTGAAAAAATTTATTAAATGTAAGCATATAAACTGTTATGGAAGTTGTCAATTATAATATAAAACTGGATGTGGATTTTGCAGGGAAGAAGTATACAGGCACAGAAAAGGTTGAGATAAAAGACGCAGATAAAAAAATATCATTTGACCTGAACAAAATAGACATACATGAAATTAAGATTAATGGAACCGCTGCAAAATATGAAACCACAGAAGAAAATGTATCGTTTAACACTGATGGCGGAAATATTTCTGTGAAAGTAAAATTTTCATCGGACAATGACAGGGGCTTAAAAGGGTTTTACGTTGCAGGAACTGAAAAAGAATATATTCTTTCTACACAGTTCGAAGAGTCTGATGCCAGAAGGGCATTTCCATGCATTGACAACCCAAACTACAAGGCAACGTTCGATATTGCCATGGTAATCGATAAGGATCTGCAGGCCATATCAAATATGCCTGTTAAATCAGAAAAAATGGAAAATAACAAAAAAGTTGTTGAGTTCGAAAGGACACCAAGAATGGCAACATATCTTGTTTACCTTGGTGTTGGCCACTTCGATGAGACAGTAGATGAATATAAAGGCAAGAAACTTTATTTAACTGCAATGAAGGGGCATTTAACATCATCAAGATATCCGCTTGAAACTGCAAAAAAATCTTTAAATTACCTGGAAACTTACACTGGGATAGATTACATGCTTCCAAAACTGAATTTAATATCTGTTCCAGAATTCGCTGCGGGAGCTATGGAAAACTGGGGAGCAATAACATTCAGGGAAATATTATTGAATATTGATAAATCTACAACAAGCAGAAGCTATAAAAGAACTTCTGAAGTTATAACACATGAACTTGTGCACATGTGGTTCGGTGACCTGGTAACAATGAAGTGGTGGAATGATTTATGGCTCAATGAAAGCTTTGCAACATTCTTTGCTTTTAAAACGGTGGATAATACAGACCCGGAATGGAAGTTTTTTGGGGACTTTTTGCTTGACCAGACAGATGGCGCATACACAATGGATGCACTTAAAAACTCACATCCAATTAATGCCGATGTTTCAGACCCAAGAAGCATATCACAGTTATCATATGAAATAAGGTATGGAAAAGGGTCGAATGTACTGAGGATGATTGAAGCCTATGTTGGCAAGGATGTATTCATGAAGGCAATGAGGAATTACCTTAAAGAATTCTCATTTAAGAATGCTTCCGGTTCAGATTTATGGAATGCAATAGAAAAAGAATCTGGCCAGGGAATATCGTCAATAATGGAACAGTGGATTTCCCAGAAAGGGTATCCTTACCTGATTGCAGAAAGGGATGGAGATTCACTGAAAATTTCACAGAAACAGTTTTATTTCTTGAATGGGGAAAGCTCTTCGTGGAAAATACCATTATTTGTTAATAGATTTTCAAAGGAAGAAAAACTGTTAATGGAAGGAAATGAGATAAAAATTGACGGCGACATATTATCATTGAACTATGACCATGATGGATTTTACAGGGTATTATACGACGATACCATGTTTGAAACAGTATCCAGGAATTTATCACAGATCACTGCAACTGAAAAATGGGGAATTGCAAACGATTTATATGCATTCCTTCTTTCCGGTAAAATCAGTTTGACACAGTATGTAAGGAGGCTGGAAAAACTGTATGTAATTAATGAAAACATAGTAATAGATGAAATATCAAAACAGCTTTACAATCTTTATACAATAACAAACAACACATATTTCAGAGACCTTGCCAATTTCTACATAAAGGACAAAATGGAATATATAGAGACAACAAAAAAGGATGATTTCAATTACAAAATCACACTTTCCGGGCTTTACACAAAACTTGCATACATAAATAATGATTTCTGCAAATCACTGCTGAAAAAATACAGCAATTACGAAAGCGTGGATCCGGATTTCAGGCTTGCATACCTTGTTGCACAGGCAAAAGTCAACAATGATTTTGCTTATTTTGCAAATATAATAGAGAAAACAACAAACGACGAGGACAAAACAAAAGCGATAACAGCTTCTGGAAGCCTTGAAGGCGACAAAAACCATAATGCAATTATGGAATTTGTAAAATCAGGAAAGGCAAAGAAACAGGATATGGATTCTTTCTTTGTCGCCATGTCTTCCAGCGAAGGATCAAGGCAGTATGTGCTAAACAATTTAAAAAACATTGTTGATACACTTTACAGCTTCCAGATCAGCCCATTGAGAATCAACAGAAGCGTACAGGCAATGATTGGCAACGCTGGAGTTAAAGACCCTGAAAAGATGAAAAAAGATGTTGAAGCAATAAGAAAGGATGAAATATTTGGTGGGATCAATAAGGGTCTTGAATTCCTGGAAATCTACGAAAATTTGATAAAAAATACAAAATAAATTAATAATTTTTTATATCCTTTAAATTTAATGTGGAAAATGGTATGACCATTTCTTCTTTGCTTAATCCACCATGCATTCCACGGTCTTTTATTATATCATCTTCATAATATCTGTACCATACAGTATTTCCTGAATATGGCAGAACTATAACATCACCGATTCTTGACATATATTTATCATCCGGTTTCCCCATTATGCCTGAAGAAATTAATTCATGTCTGGTTATTACATCTGCTTTGCCTTCAAGCTGGTTTTCCAGCAGAAGTTTTAATTTAACTGGAACTTCTGTATGCATGGACATGTCCCTCGGGCTCCATGATTCCGGTATTTTCTTACCGTTATTTGATGATAGCAGATCTTCCACGCCGGAAACATAAATTTTACTGTTAACAGGTGTGAATCCATGGTCTGATGAAACTATCACTGAAATATCCTGGCCTGCAAGTTCCTTTAAAAGCATATCAAACATTTCAGCTATATAATGCAGTGATTCGAGATGTTCTGGGCTTCCCGGGCCATAACGGTGCTCCATTTTATCCGGCTCTTCGATGTAAAAGAATGTGTATGAATCCTCTTTCATTTTCCCAAGAAGCTTTTTTAAAATCATGAATCCTTCAAAGAGAAAATCGTATCTTTTCCTTTCCTTTGCACCGGAATACATAATTTTGCTGTAACTGCTTTTAAGCAATTCACTGTATGATAAAACATATGATTTTATCCCATTTTCTTTTAAAGTTTCATAAAATGTTTTGCCATGGAAAAGCAGTGAAGGATCAGGATCAAGCACTTTAAATTCAGACCTATCCTGTTTATATGCAGGAATGAACGGCAAACTCTTTAAAACCATATTATATTTTTCAATATACAATCTCCATTCAAAAAGGCCATGTTCCCATGGTGGAACTCCGGTATTTATTGTATTGCTTGCAGCTGCAGTCGTTGATGGAAAAATTGTAGTAATTGGAGAAACTATTCCTGATCTGTTGAATTCCTGAAAGGCTTTATAATTGCCCAGATAATTGACCCAGCTGTCATAACCGGTGCCATCCATATATATGAATACCACCTTTCTGTTTCCAGTTATATTGTTATACAGTTTCTTTTCAAGGCCCTTGCCATTATGGTTTATATCAAATAATGATAATATTGTATTATTTATATTTGCAAAATTGTAGCCATTATAATCTGGATATACAAAATGTGCATCGGACCTGTAACGGTACTGCATTTCATCATTTATCATATTATAATATTGCTGAATCGTATTAATTATTTATTGGAAAAATTTATTCAATCTGCGAGATACCTCAAAAAGCACTATTTATTTTATTGCTTGATTGCATTTATGCTTCTTCAGGGTTATAATTTCATAAGATCCGGTGTATTTATATGAACTCAAATTTTTGACAGTTAGTACAGTTCCTTTTCATATATTTTAATCCGCATTTTTGTTAGTATTATAATTCACAATAAACCCGGCATCAATAGGATGTAATTAATTATTTGAAATCATTTATAAATTTGGAATTATGACCAGAAAAAAACAAAAGTATTATTCCGGTTTTGTATGCACAAGGTATTTACTGGATATGGCAGAATATATTAATCCGGCAATAACCCATGCAATAAAACTTACAGAAGCTATTATAACAATTTTATCTATGCTGATAAAACTCCCGTAAAATACAAAGCCAAGTATTGCTATAGATATTGCAGGCAGAATAACATCCATGGCAATATTTAATTTTGCCTTCATTTTCCTGACAATTCCTGCCAGAGATGCATTTGCGAACATATGAACAAGAAGTGCAGCCAGCGTGGCAGCTATGCCTGTGTAAAGAAAGGCGTTGAAGCCACCCAGGGTTACAACTGCAATGGCGCCAATTATGAATGCTATAATTACCATCAGGCCTGCAGCTATATGTGGTGTTCTCCTCTGTTCATGAACATTTGATAATATGCCGGGAAGAACATTATCCCTGCTCATTGAAAATACAACTCTTGAAAGTGAATTTGTAAATACAACTGAATCCGTGAATAAGCTATTGACAAATAAAACTGTTATTACAATTGCTCCAATAATGCCAAGGTAGCTTTTTGTCAGTATAATTCCAGGCACAAGTTCTTTAGAGAAGCTCAACATCCTTGAAGGGCCCCAGCCAACGGTAAATGCATATGAAGCAAGGATAAAGAACAATCCCAGGACTATTACTGAGACAAGGACTCCTCTTCCTATTACCTTATTTGCATCCTTTGCTTCCTCTCCAAGAGGTGTTGCTGTACCAAAACCAGAAAATGCTGTATACATGAACAGTACGCCGAGCATTACGCCAGTGAAACCGTGTATGGCATAAACAGGAGTAAATACAGAAATTGTATTTATAGATGGTTTCGCTGTTATAATTATTATGCTTATTGCAGCTATAATTATTACTTCAATTGTGGCCATGACCATGGCATACCGTACTGAATTCTTGACTCCGGAAAATGATACAAAATATCCAAAGGCCAGAATCAAAACGAGAAGCAAAACCCAGGAATAGAATGGTATTATAATTCCAAATACAGTATCAAGAAGTGCCGGAAGGAATATTGCAACACTCAAACCAATAAAGGCAAGTGACATGATCTGGTACATTATATACATCCAGCCAGTAAAAACCCCTGCAAAATTTCCAAGTCCTTCCCTGCTGTATGCGTAATAACCGCCTGCGCCTGCAACATGCCTTGAAATTCTGTTGATTATTATGGCATTGATTAAAACAATAACAAATGCCACTACAGCAGATAAGGGCAGTGACCCCAGGGCAAAGGCAGCCGATCCAGTTAACGTTGCAACGGCAGCACCTGCAGGAGCCGAACCTGCAACACCCTGAAATATAACATTATAAAGTGATAAAGAATCTTTTTTAAGGCCAGTTTTCATTGAACATATATGTAAAATAAATATTTATATTTATACTGCAGAGTGTATCAAATCCATTCATTATCAACGGTTTAGAAAGAATTATTTCTCTCAAAAAATAAAATGTTTAAATCACAAAGATGCGAATATTAATGTTTTTTAATTTATTATTTAACAATCAATCTACACAAATGATGTGATATTGGTGTTATTTAGATATTATTATAGTTTTTAGGGCAATATTTAAGATTTGATTCGTAATAATAGTTACAACTATGGATAACTTTGATAAAGACGGCATAGATGAAATTTTTAAAAAGCTTAATTGCAGTGCGGATGGATTAACATCTGATGAAGCGTCAAGAAGAATTTCACAGTACGGCCCCAACGAAGTTATAGCAAAAAAACAGAGCAAAATTATTAAATTTTTAAAGAAATTCTGGGCACCAATACCATGGATGCTTGAAATTACAATTCTAATAACATTTTTCCTTGGCAAGTACAGTGATATGTATATAATTCTATTTTTATTGATTTTTAACAGCATAATATCTTTTACCCAGGAATCAAAGGCAGACAATGCCGTAGAATTATTGAAGAAAAAACTGTCGGTGCAGGCAAGGGTTTTAAGGGACAAACAGTGGCAGCTTGTTGAAGCAAGAATGCTTGTTCCGGGCGATATAGTCCATATAAGGCTTGGAGATGTGGTTCCAGCTGATATAAAAATAATTGATAACCAGGTGGAGATAGACCAGTCTGCCCTTACGGGTGAATCACTATCAGTTAATAAAAAAATTAATGACCTAGTTTACTCAAGCTCAATAGTAAAAAGGGGTGAAACAACTGGAATTGTAGTAGCCACGGGGAAAAATACATACTTTGGAAAAACAACAGAACTTGTTGAAATGGCAAATACAAAATCGCATATAGAAGAATTAATCATGGGCATAGTAAAAGAATTGATAGCCATAGATACGCTTCTGGTTCTTGCCCTGGTTGTATTTTCCTTTTTTACCCACGTAAATTTAAGTGATGTCATACCATTTGCCCTGGTTGTTTTAATAGCATCAATACCTGTAGCATTGCCTGCAACTTTTACAATAGCTATGGCCCTTGGGGCACTGCATATGTCAAAGCGCGGAGAAATAGTAACAAGATTGTCCGCAATAGAAGACGCTGCTTCAATGGATACTTTATGCATGGATAAAACCGGGACAATAACAGAGGATAAATTAACATTGAATGTTCCAAAAGTTTACAGTAGCGATGAAGAAAAATTATTGTTATACGCTTCATATGCATCAGAAAGGGAAAGCCAGGACCCAATAGACAATGCAATACTTGATTTCGCAAAATCAAAAAACATAGAACCGGACTATTCAAAAAGAATTAAATTCACCCCATTTGACCCTTCAATCAAAAGGACTGAAGCAGTAATCAATGACGGCGAAAAAGAAATTCACATAGTAAAAGGTGCACCGCAGGTAATTAAAAGCCTTTCAAAAAATGTGCCAGAATCCTATGATGATGATATAAATAAATTTTCTTTGCAGGGATTCAGGCTGATATCTATTGCGTATGGTGAAAACGATTTAACAGTAGCAGGGTTAATACCACTTTATGACCCGCCAAGAAAGGACTCAAAAGAACTTATAAGTGAATTGAAAGCATTGAGCATTTCACCGGTAATGATTACTGGAGACAACAGGTTAATAGCCGAGGAAGTGGCCGGTGAAATAGGCCTGGATAAGGAACTGTGCGATGTAAAAAATATAAAAAGTTCAAATGCAGGAATAAAGAATTGTTCAATTTTTGCAGAGGTGTTTCCTGAAGATAAATATTATATTGTAAAGGCTCTGCAGAAATCAAAAAAGATAGTTGGTATGACCGGTGATGGCGTAAACGATTCACCTGCACTGAAACAGGCTGAATTTGGCGTTGCTGTTTCCACTGCAACAGATGTTGCAAAAGCTTCAGCAAGCGTAGTTTTAACACATCCAGGATTAACTGATATAGTTGACGGCGTAAAATCAGGCAGGAGAATTTACCAGAGAATGCTTACTTATACGCTGAACAAAATAATTAAAACAATACAGGTCGCATTCTTTTTAACACTTTCATTTTTTATAGTAAGATTTTTTGTTACAACGCCATTTGATGTAATACTCCTTTTGTTTGCAAATGATTTTGTTACAATGTCAATAGCAACAGATAATGTTTCATATTCCATGAGGCCAGAAAAATGGAAGGTTAAATCACTTATTTCTTCTTCCGCAATACTTGCTTCTTTACTGGTAATAGAAGGCTTTGTTTTTCTGTACATTGGATTATACTATAACCTGACGGTTAACGAAATCCATACATTCATATTCGATATGCTTGTATTTTCAGGGCAGTTTACTGTTTATATGGTCAGGGAAAGGAAGAGATTTTACCAGTCAAGGCCAGGCACAATTTTAATGCTTTCAAGTGTGATAGATATCATTGTAATATCATCGTTTTCATATTACGGAATACTTGTGTCTGCAATCCCGTTAACATTTGTAATAGCAAGCGTAGCAATAACATTTGTCTGGATGGTCTTTATGGATACGATAAAGAATGTGGTTTTCAAACATTATAAGCTGTAATTTAAGTAATTTAAATTTCTTAATACAGTGAATAAATTTCATGATTTGGAAATTGTTATATACCCAACCGGGTTATAATAGTATGAAATCCATTTGCCCTTTTTGCGGCGTAGGATGTGGTATGGAAGTTTTATCTGTGAATAATACAATAGTCGGTGTTAAGCCAGATCCTGAACATATAGTAAGCAGAGGCCACCTGTGCGGCAAGGGCATGGTATCTTATGAGCCGCTTACAGCATGGGACAGGTTATATGAGCCATTAATCAAAACAAAAAATGAACTGGAAAGGACTTCCTGGGATAATGCTTTGAAAACAACATATGAAAAAATAAGGGAAATACAGAAAAAATATGGCAATGATTCTGTTGCTTTTTATGGTGGTTGCCAGAACACACTTGAAGAAATTTTTAATTTCCAGAAGCTTGCAAGATTGTTGGGCACAAACAATGTGGATTCCTGCGCAAGAATATGCCATGACCCCTCTGCATCGGCATTGAAGCAGGTTATGGGCATCGGTGCAGGCGCTACCTCTGTAACGAAAATTCCTGAAGCAAATGTAATAATAGTAGCAGGTGAATCTGTAACTGACAGCCATCCGGTTCTAACCCAGTATTTCCTTGAAGCTAAGAAGAAAGGTGCCAAAATAGTACAGATTGACCCGAGAAATACAAGATTTTCTGAACTTGTGAACTTAAAACTGAGGATTAAACCCAGATCTGATATATTTTTATTCAATGCTGTTGGAAATTACCTTATAACTAACAATTTAATAAATAATGAATTTATTAATGAAAGAACAGAGAACTTTGAAGCTTACAAATCTGCAGTTGCAAAATTCACTTTAGATCTGGCTGAGAAAAACACAGGCATTCCAAAAAATGACATAATAAACCTGGCAAAACTTGTAGCAATGGACAAAGTTATATTTTCATGGGGCCTGGGACTCACACAATCCACTGGAACAAAGGGAATAAAATCTTACCTTTCACTTCCATTGCTCACCGGAAGTATAGGCAAAAAAGGCAGCGGTGTTATAGTTTACAGGGGCCAGACTGATGTACAGGGTTCCGGTGATTTAATAAAGCCAGATATTTTCCCAAATGGGGAAATGAATGAAGCAAACAGTGAAGCATTATCAAAGCTCTGGGGATTTAAGCCGCCGGTGTGTAAGGGAACGTCCATACCCAATGCATTTTACAATAATGATAAAATAAAGGCTCTTTTCCTTATGGGCTATAATCCAGTAAATAGTCTCCCGGAGAAAAGCAGAATTGAATCATTTTTGAATAATCTTGAATTGCTGGTGGTCCAGGACATATTTATGACTGAAACCGCAAAATATGCAGATATTATTTTGCCTTCAGCTGCATGGGCTGAAAAAGAGGGTTCTGTAAGCAGTATGGACAGGCTTGTAAAGTGGAGGTATAAAATTGTGGATCCACCGGGGCATGCAAGGCCGGATTATGAAATTATTGCAGACATTGCAGAATATGCAGGGCAGCATTTCAGCAAAAAGCCTGAGGACATATTTGAACAGTTAAAGCAATCTGTGCCACTGTATAAAAACCTGAATATAGAAGATGTAAAGGATTATTCCAAAAATTCCAGATATCCAGATGGTGAAGAACTTTTATATCAGGAACATTTTAACCTGCCTTCTGGAAAGGCTAAATTTATTCCTGTTGATTCTCCAGAATATAACGATGGGTTAATACTTATTACCGGCAGGCTTGTCACGAGGTACAATACAGATGAAGTTATAAACCGTGTTCCAGGCATGCAGGAATACGAACCAAGATTGTGGATCAATAAAGCAGATGCAGAAAAACTTAAAGTGGAAGATGATGAAACTGTTAATTTAAAATCAAGGTCCGGGCAGTTAAAGATAAAAACAAGAATAACTGATGATGTTTTGCCGGGAACTGTTTTTGCATACATGCACAATGCAGATATTAATTATATTGTTACAGCAGACCTGGATGATGAAACTGGAACACCGAAGTATAAATATACGCAGGTTACCATCGAAAAATGAATTAATTTTATCTTCATCTATTTTTATTAAAAATATAAAAGAAAATAATATTTAGATATTTTTGGAACAGTTTAAAAATAAATTTCTTTTAACCATCAATAAATAAGATTCCTGATAGATTAAAACTGGTTTATTCCTCTTTATAAAACCATAATAACTTTAAAAATTATTTAATTAAATTATTGAAAACGTATACGATAAAAAGATATTTATACAATTTTATAGTTTATTTTGTATATAGTAAATGAAAAGGATATATTTATATTCTTATAATATATATGTTATCTACCATGAAAGCTGAAGAGGTTATGAA
>NZ_JBBIRC010000004.1:0-53035 GCF_037442045.1 Ferroplasma sp.
ATGAAGAATGGAATAATAAAGAAGAATTAAATGACAAAACTATTATTGGCGTATCGGATCTTATGATTCTAAAGATAACCTATGGATTGAAATAGGTGGTACGTTTATGATGATGTATTCAAATTCAAAGAACGTAAAAAAGGCTATTGAAAGGACAAATAGCTTCAAGAGTGAAGTTTTAAATGAAAATAAAAAGGATATCAAATATGTAGTGTAGTATCGGAACTGGAAAAACACGATTTATTCAAGCGTGAGTGAGTGAGCTATTGCAAGAAAAAATTATTTACCATATTGATGCGAATGTTATACTTGATTATTTGATTCCAGACAATAAAGATTTTTAGAAATTACAAAACGCAACTTAGAAAGAAAAGAATGGTGGATTGACATATACAGGATTAACTCGCATGTTATTGGAGAGATTTCTACAAAGTTATTTAAAACAGCAGATTTAAAAATATATACAGCTATACAATAAAATAGAAAAGGCTATAATTTGTTTATATATGATTACTATTGGAACGATGCGGAGAGTGGGATTTGAACCCACGAATTCCTGCGAAAATGGACCCTGAATCCATCACCTTTGTCCTAGCTCGGCAATCTCCGCTTCCTGAAAGCAACAGTTTCATTATGTGCTTTTTTCAATATGTATGGATATTTACCATTTCCTAATAACTTTATCTTTCTTATACTTGACTCCAGGCTTATCATGTTCCCAGGGCTAACTATTGTATGCTTATTTATGTAATATCCAAGTTTTTTATTATTGTAAATTATGTAGCCATCGGCATCAATTTTACCTATAAGCAATGATTTTGCAACTCCGATTGTTTTTCTGTTCATTACAACACCAGCAAAGGTTGCAAGGCCACATTCCCTTGGATGCAGTAAACCGTTTGCATCTATTAATAGCATGCCTGGAACTCCTTCAGAAAGCTTTTCTATAAATGGTGTTTCCCTGTAGCCAAGATATCCCGGTATATATGGAAAATTTACTTCCATTTCAATATTTTTAACATTATATTCCTCATTATCATATGATACAAGAGCTCCATATCCGGTTCTTCCAGAGTATGAAATATCTATTGCTGCAAAATTTTCTTCTTCCAAATCGTCATCAAAATTTGCCATTTCTGCTATTTTTTCCTGTTCCTTCTGCAATTTAATTAATGGATAATCAGTTTTAAAATCGGCGAAAAATCTTTCATTGAAGTTTTCAATAATTCCATTGTTTATTATTATTCCATCTTTTTTCAGCCTTTTCTCTTTTTCCTCAATGCCCAATGCATATTTGCCCATTCTTTTATCTGTATGGACTACCTTATAGCACGGTATTCCATCAGGATCATTGTTTATGGAAAGCATGTATCCCACAGCCCTTGCAGCCCTTATATCACCAAGTGCCCTTGCCAGTTCACCATATGTTGTTATGTATCCTTCCGGAATCTGCTTTACCAGTCCATAAAAATAATCATAAAGATTTAAATTTGCATAATTCATATTCAATTATATTGATAATATATAAATTATTATTGAAATATATTCATTTCTATATTTATTCATTTTAAGAATTGTTTACTCATAAACTTTATATTTTACTGTGGCATTGCTTGTCAATGTTTGAATCGTTCTTCTACAGAGTGGGAAAGTATGTCAAAAGAAACAAAAAGAAGATAATTGTATTCTGGATAATTTTATTTTTGCTCATGGCATATCCTGCAACACTCATTTTCACTGATACTTCATATAATCTAAATAACTCACTGGTTACAAAAAATTCACAATCCAGCAAGGCAAATGATATATTAACAACACAGTTTAACAGTTCATCAGACCCTTCTATAATTATTGTATCAAATAATACTTCAATAGATAATCTTACAATTAGCAGGGAAATGCTTAATTTCCAGCATTCAATTGGTTCCTATTTAAAAAGTATAAATGTTGGATATAACAGGGCAACAAGCATTTATACAGTGGAAAATCAAACTTTAATGGGCTATTCAAGTAGTGCATATAAGCTTGAAAATGGAACAAAGGGCATGATTAAGTTTACACTTTTAAACTTATCAGAGGATAAATATAATGTAACAGAGACTACAAAAAATATTAGTCGCAATACTTCGCTTTTGCCATTGCTTGACGAACTTGGCTTAACAACACCAAAAAACGTTACAGCTTTTGTACAGCGTGTAAATAATACCATACGATCTCCTAAAAATTCATCAGCCATTGAAAATTATACTGTAAATCTTGTTGATTCAAGCCAGATATATTTAATAAATAATGTGAAACCTCTGGCAAATCCACTCATAAAAATTAACGTGCCATATTTTAACAACTATCTTTATGAATTATATAATAACACAGGAAATAATTACAGTGCTTTTGTGAGTGGCATTATACATAATACAACTTACAATGAATTGCCGGTTCTTCCTTCAGCCTATGCTTCATCCTCACTGATCAATAAAGGCAATTCAACATTAATTATGATATTTTCATATAAAACCAAGATTACCAGTGCACAACAGGCACATATCACATCAATGGAGAAAAGTTACAGCTCTAAAATTGAAAATAGTTCATATTATCTTGCAGGGTCATCAGTATCCAACAACCAGCTGGCCAGTGAGTCACTTCATGGGATGATCGTTGCACTGGTAATAGGAATAATAGTCTCAATATTTATTGTAGGATTATTCTTCAGGTCTCCTGTAGCTGCTTTTCTGCCATTTTTAATGTTTGTAACATCATCGGTAATAGCAGCTGGAATAAATGGCCTTCTTTACAAATATGTATTTCATACAACAATATCGTTTATAACGCCAACACTGTTGCTGATACTTATTCTTGGAATTGCTTCAGATTATTCTGTATACATACTTTCCAGGTTCCGCAGTGAATTGAGGTCAAAAAATCCTGATGCAATACCTGAATCGTCAAAATGGGCCGGGCATGCAGTATTCACATCCGGGACCACGGTTGCAATATCTTACCTTATATTATGGATATCAAATATACCAATTTTCAGTGATGCAGGCCTTACAAATGCCATTGCTGCTGTAGTTACCATTATAGTTGCCAATACATTTCTTATAGCAATACTTGCCCAGTGGCAGAATAAAGCTTACTGGCCCTCTAAAATTAAAGCAGGGCAGAAGCTCCCATTTGAAAAAGCCATGGAAAAAGTGGCACATGTAACATTGAAGAACAAGAAGAAGATTATTGTAATTTTCCTTGTAGTAACCCTTGGAGCATTATTATTATATTCAACAACACCAACAAATATGGATCTGTTTGAATTAATACCTGCAAGCAGTGGTGTTCAGGCAACATCAGTAATAAACAGCTCACTGCACTATGACCTTTTTGATCCAGCTTACGTTATGGTTAATTTTACATCACCATTTATAATAAATTCAACCGGCGGTGGCATTTCGTTTAACAGCACGGAATACAACCAGACACTTGCAATGGAAAATAAGCTTTTAGATTCACCTGATGTGCACAGCGTATCGGGCCCCGGTTATCCATATGAAAAGGAAGTAAATTACACTGACCTTATATCTTCTCCGTTATACAGAAAAGAATACATTAACCAGACGGCAACATATGTTGGGCATAATGATAAATCGGTAGAAATTGTAGTTTACCTTTCTAATGTTGCGTGGAGCAATCCGTCCACAAATTATGTTAATAAGATGCCTGCAATAGTAAGCAGTATTCAGGGAAGTGATTATAAAGCGTATGTTGGAGGAACAACAGAATACCTTAACAACGCATATTCATTTACATCCCATTCATTTAATAATATGGTGCCAATTCTTGGCATAGCCATATTCATTATACTATTAATACAGCTTGCATCGGCACTGACTCCAGTAAGGCTTATACTGATGGTGATGGCAGCAGTTATTATGGCACTCTCGGTTACATATATAATATTCTATTATCTTCTTCATCTTCCTGTAGTTATATTTTTGCCGCTCTTTGTATTTATTACGCTTCTCGCCGTAGGGCTTGATTATGATATATTCATGATTACCAGGGTTCAGGAAGATATGGCGAAAGGCAAGAGCACTGAAGAAGCTGTGAAAAACTCAATAATAGAAAACGGTGGAGTTATAATAACTCTGGGAATGCTTCTTTTCGCAACATTCGGTGCTTTATATTTCAGCGGGCTGGGAATAATGGAAGAAATTGGAGTCGGGCTTGCACTTGGTGTTCTTATTGACACATTTGTCAGCTGGATGCTCTTCGTACCTGCAATAATGACTGTAATGGACAAATATAACTGGTGGCCTTCAAAGATTGGAAAGAAGAAAGATACGGAAAAATAATTATACGTTGCTTAACTGTGGATATATGAAAACATTCCTTAAGGTGATATTTAACAGCGAGGGTACAAAACCCAGTGAGATAGTGGGTAGATTAAGGTCGTTAGGCTTTTCCCTGATAAAAGGTGAACAGGATATGGTTTACAACTGGCCTGACTCTGCAACAGCAGATGATGCAATATGGTTTGCAGATAAGATACAGGCCACGCTTCAGGGCTTTAATGTTTATTTCGAACTTGAAACTATGGATTGATTCTTATTTTCAAAAGGTATCCTTCTTATATTGCCACAGTACGGGCAGTGAATGATTACCATTTTGTTTTTTAATGAAATTTTAATATTTTTATACGGGGTTTTGCACTTTTTGCAGTAAGACCTCTTTATAGCAGGTTCTAAAGTAATGTTCATCCGCATTCCTATTTTTTCCATTAATTTAATATACCTTCGGGATAATTCAATATTATCTGTTTTTCCCGCCTGTTCAAACAATTCCGCAATTCTTTTCCTTGAGATTTTCACAAGGATCTGATCTTTCATGTTCTATAAATATTTATTAATATTATAAATATTGCCATGAATGATTAAATTCATGATACTGGATGTGGATGGAACAATTACAGACCAGAACCGAATTATTTCACCTGACGCAATGAAAAATATAAAGAATGGAATAGAAAAAGGATTGAATATATCGCTTATCAGCGGCAATGTCATACCAGTTATGTTCGGGCTTAAAACCTTTCTTGGAATCAATGGGCCGGTATTTGGGGAAAATGGTGGAATTATGTATTACAATGGAAAAATTGAAAAATTTTTCAGCAAAGAAAAGCCATTCAAATTTCTTGAGTATATATCGACTATTTCATCTGCTACTGCGTATTTCACCAACCAGTGGCGTGAAACATCTGCTGCATTTTCCATGGATCCTGGTGATGTGGAAAAAGTGTCAACAGAAGCAAAGAAATGGAATCTTAATATTGTCGACAGTAAATTTACATGGCATATAATGAATCAGGGGGAAAACAAGGCATATGCAGTAAATATTATAAAAAACCTTTACGGGCTTAACTGGGATGAAATTCTCGTTGCTGGAGATTCAGATAATGATAATCCAATGTTTAACCTTCCTGTAAAAAAAGCATGCCCGGCCAATGCAACAAATACCATAAAATCTTTAAGCGATTATATATCGCCAGAATCATATGGGAATGAAATAGGAGATATAATGCTTAAATTTAAAATATTACCTTAAATCATTTACATATTTTCCTGTTCTGCTGCCTGTAAGTTCTTTTTGATCTATAACGGTTTCACCCCGCAATATTACATAATCAGGAAATATTGCATCAAAGCCATTAAATGGAGAGCCTGGATTTTTTGAATGAAGCTTATAATCATCTATTCGATTCATGGAGGAAAAATCAACAGACATGAAATCTGCATAATTTCCGATTTTTATTTCCCCTTTTTTAAGATTAAATAATTTTGCAGGATTTAATATGCAGGTTTTATAGAATATATCAAATGGCAATATTTTTTTATGTACAAGTGCCAGCATTAGAGGGATTCTTGTTTCAACGCCGATGATTCCGGATTTGGCATATTCAAAATCAATTTTATCATTCTGTGTGTGTGGTGCGTGATCTGAAGAAACAGTGTTAAATTTTCCATTTATAAGCCCATTCAAAAGGCTTTCCTGAAGATCCTTTGACCTTAATGGAGGGTTTACCTTTCCATAGGGCCCAAGGGGCATATCTGTGTTAAGCAACGTATGGTGCGGTGTCACTTCCTTTATGTATGGAGTGTTTACATCGTGTGTTATGTGTGTAATAATTCCCTTTGAAAATTTCATGTTTTCTGCTTTTTTAATTGCAATGTCTTCACATTCCACTGGCCGTATAGATGAGTATTCCTTTAAATTTCTGGCTAAACCTGCATGGTTTTTAAGGCATTCACCATCCTCTGCATGGAAAACTACCGGTATGCCCATTTTTTCTATTGATGCCAGTGATTCTTCAGTAATATTTCCAATTCCACCGGCATTTGTGGTTTCACCCATGTAGATTTTTATTCCCGATGATTCTTTGCTGATTATATTTGCATTTGAACCGGTAAAATTTGAATATAATCCAAAATCACAGAAAGCTTTTCTTCTCACTATTTCCAGCTTGTCCATGTATGCAGAATAGTTATCAATTTTAATTCTGTTATTCGGCATATCAAATACTGTTGTTGTTCCGCCGTAAATGGCTGAAATAGAACCTGTAGAGAAATCCTCCTTTTCTGTTTCTCCAGGATCCCTGAAATGCACATGTGTATCGGTTCCTGCCGGAATAATTGCGTTTTTTAAAAGTTTCCGTTTCCCATTAATATGTTTTTTTATATCTGTTATAATTCCATTTTCAACTGCAACATCCAATTCCTGAAAAGTGTTCTGGAAAAAGAATTTTCCTGAGTATACAGAATCATGCATATAAACATATAATTGTAAAGTTAAAATAGATTGCCATTTTAAACGAAATAATTATATTAATAGTCAAAATAAGTAATAATGAGAGAGAAAAAAATCTTTGATTATGTGAGAAACGTGGATTCAATACTTATAATGAATGGCGGTGAAAACCAGATTGATAAAACCTTTTTTTACCTGACAGGAGCAAAATCAGGCATATTTGAAGGATCAATACTGCATGTAAAGCCTGAAAAAGTAACGATAATAACATCTGCACTTGAAGAGGAAGCTGCAAAGGAAACTGGCTTTGATGTAATGGTATACAATGGCTCTTCTGAAAAAAATGAAATACTTAAAAATGCATTCAATGGGGATGTTAATGTTGGGCTTAATTATTCTGCACTTACTCTGGACCTGTACAAGCAGCTTATGAGGATAATTCCAGATAAGGAATTCATAGATGTCTCACAGTCCATAGATGAAGCAAGAAAAATAAAGGATGAATCAGAATTAAAAAATTTAAGGGAAGCTGCAAAAATAGCCAGTGACTCCTTTCAGGATTTTATAAAAACACTGAAAGAGGGAATGAAAGAATCGGAGCTGGCGGCAAATGTGGTTTATGCAATGATGAGAAACGGTGCGTCTGGTGAATCGTTCAAAACTATAGTTGCATTCGGTAAAAACTCTGCAATGCCACATTATATGCCGGGCAATGCAAAACTTAAGAAAAATGACTTTGTGCTTATTGATTACGGAGCTTTGTATAACAGGTACTGTTCTGATATGACCAGAACTGTTGTATTCGGAAGGGCTGATGAGAAACAAAAAGAAATGTATGAAACAGTGAGGGCTGCACAGGATGAAAGCAAAAAAGCATTGAAAGCAGGAATAAATGGAAAAGACATAGATATGATTGCAAGAAAAATAATAGATGAAAAGTATCCAGGAAGATTCATTCACAGCCTGGGGCATGGTATTGGCCTGGATGTACACGACCACCCTGCATTATCTCCCTCCATGGATTTCTTGCTGAAGCAAAATATGGTGGTAACTGATGAGCCTGGAGTCTATATTCCGGAAGTGGGCGGCGTGAGAATTGAAGACGACTTAATCATAAAGAAAGACGGGCATGAAGAAATAACCAGTGCTACAAGGGAACTTCTGGAATTATAGATGATAACATCAAATTTTTTTGTTGATTTCAGGCTTATTCGTGATGAGAAGCGCATGGATGAAATAGTGAATTCAATTGACATTAATGCCCGAAGAGTTGTTGTTGAAGCATTTGATTACTTAAATGGGCTTGTTAGAAAATATTCAGATAATCAAGGATATAATATTACAATGAGCAAAAATGCGTTTGCCATTGCCATGTGGATGCTGCGGTATATAAATGAGCAGGGAATGACATCAAGATTTGTTATAACACAGAGAGACGTTTTTGAGCTGGAACTTTACAGAATTTCCAGGGATGATAATGAAGCCATAATTCTTTACTGTGACAGCGCAGGCATAGAGGCTACTACAGAAGGCGGCTCATTTAGAATACCATTTGATTTCTTCATAAAAAATAATAAAAAAATTTCAGGTTACAAATACAGGCTTATATATCAGAAAATTAAAAATGGATTTATTGATATAAGCAAGGAGCAGTTCGCGCATCTTTTGCGTGAAGATTTTGTGGTTAAAATTATGGATACCTATAACAGCATCAACATGGGTGATTCACAGAACATCTTTAGAAAGTATACAGGAACGCTTGATAAAATAAAGAGGGAGTATCTGGAAATAAAGGCAAAAAATACCATATCACTGGGAGATGTCGATTTTTCAATCTTTCCTCCATGCATAAAGGAGTATATTAATGAGATAAGGGACGGAGGAAACCCATCGCATCTGGCGAGGCTTACACTGGCAACATTCCTGCACCATATTGGAATGGAAAATGAAGATATTACAAAAATATTCAGGAGTACTGCTGATTTTGATGAAAGCAGTGCAACATACCAGATTAACCATTTAACCGGGAAAATATCTGGAACTGAATACAGCCCGCCTAAATGCGCAACATTAAAGTCGAATAGTCTTTGCTACATGGGAGATGATCCTGTTTGCAAAATAATAAAGCATCCAATGCAGTATTATGAATACAAAAAGAGAAGGAATGGAAAAAAGAAATAATTTATAATTTATCCTGAATAATTTTTAGTATTGTTGATTTTTTTATATTTGCATCAATTACAAACATCTTTGAATCTTCATACGGCATTCTTGAATAATGGGCGTCCCTGACTTCATATTTAACATTTATGGCTTTCAGGATGCCTGCCAACTTTTCATCGGAATAATTTTTGGCCTTTTCAACATTTATTCTTCTGCCGTATTTACGTGAATTTTCTGCCTTAAAATACTGGGAATAAAGAATTATCATTTTATTAATACTGCATTTATTATTCCATTCTGCCCTGGCCTGGATGTGATTCTAGCAGTGCCTGCATCTGTTGATATAACAGTTCCTTTGCTCATTATATTTCTCTGGACATAATGTGGATCGGCATTATTTTCTTTAACAGTAAGGATTTTCATTTTCTTTGTGGTTTTATCCTCTGGATTATATATATTTGCATACCCTTCCTTAAGCAACAATAATTTTCTGTTTCCGCCAAGTGTTCTGATAGCCCTGCGTTCAGTTTCGCCAACTTTAGTGAATGAAGGTTCTCTGCCAAGTTCATATCTTCTTTTTGAATGGTTTCTTCTTAACTTTCCTCCTGTATACTTACTTGTACTTTTACCCTGATAAATTGTCATATTATCCCTTATTTAATGTAATTATATAAGTTTATTTATGAATAGAGCCGGGCAGTTCACTTTATTTTTGATTATCCGGTTTAAAATTAATTCCCGTATCCACTATTAATCCAGTGTTATTATGATTGCCTATTATTAATTCTTTATTGTTTACAGTTTGCTGCAATACAAAAATAGGCATAATATTCTATTGAAACTCAGATGGCTGTTGAAGGCACACAAAATACAAAAAATAAAAATAAATAATTGGTATTCAGATATACTGTGAACAGATATTCTATTATATTTAAAAACATAAAAAGTGTATGGTATCTTATAATTGCCGTAATACTGGCATCACTTGCGTATGCCTATTTACGTCTCCTTGTGCCATTATATATTGGAGATGCCGTAGACAGCATAGTATCAAAGAATTATATTATAATACTGCATTTTGCTCTTCTAATTTTTGCCGTAACTGCTGTAGCTTCCCTATTTGATTTTGTAATAGATTATTATGCAAATAAGGCAAGCCAGAAATTTGTATATAATCTTAGAAAGAATGAATTTGGAAAATTATTGTCAAAAAACTATGAGTATTTCAATACAAATTCTACAGGCAATATATTATCGAAATTCACTATGGATATTGAAACACTGAGAAGGCTTGTAAATATGTCACTATCCAACCTTTTCAGTGTAACTTTTCTAATAATTATAGCAGGCATTGACCTTACAAGATTATATTATGGTTTCACAATTATATTTTTAATTGTAATAACTCCTGTTATTTTCTTTACATTTACCATGCAGAGAAAACAGAGAAAATACTGGCGTTCCCTGAGAGAAAAATATGGAAAGATGACTAATATACTCAATCAAAATATTGTTGGAAACCGTGTTGTGCGAAGCTTTACAGCCGAAGAACAGGAAATCAATAAATTTAATGATTCAACGGATTCGTATTTTGATGATTACAAAGGCATAGCAGGTGTCAGATCCCTTTATAATCCATTCCTCACACTTTTGCTGAGTCTTGCCATTGGATTTGTTTTAATATATGGTGGAATAGAGAGCATTGATTCGTTAATACCGGTGGGAAGTGTCATTGCTGCAGTAAATATATTTACACTGGTTCTTGGCCCGGTTAGGTTTTATGGACGGTATATATCTTTCTATGAAAACGGAATGGCCAGCCTTGATAGAATTAATTTAATAAATAGCGAAGATCTTGTCATTGCCGGCGCTCTTAAGCCTCCAATAGAAGGCAATATACATCTAGAAAATCTTGGT
Source organism: Ferroplasma sp. (assembly GCF_037442045.1). Lineage (GTDB taxonomy): Archaea > Thermoplasmatota > Thermoplasmata > Thermoplasmatales > Thermoplasmataceae > Ferroplasma. The sequence goes on from NZ_JBBIRC010000004.1 coordinate 10,876, forward strand.
TACAAAAGCAATAAAACAGTTATATTGAATAATATCAATATGGAAATAAATGCTGGAGAGAGAGTTGCTATTGTGGGTGAAACAGGGTCTGGAAAAACTACGCTTGTAAATATAATTTCAGGGCTTTATAAGAATTATACCGGCCATGCGTATCTGGATGGAAATGAATTAAAAGAAATAGATGATAAATTGATAAGGGAAAAAATAGGTATAGTTTCACAGGATTCCACATTATTCTCAGGAACTATAAAGTATAATATAACAATGGGAAAAGAATATCCTGCAAATGAAATAAAAGCTGCTGCAAAACTTTCCATGCTGGATGATTTTATAGAGAGTTTACCATTAAAATATGAAACACCTGTTGGTGAGAGGGGCATAACGCTTTCCGGAGGCCAAAAGCAAAGAATGGCAATAGCAAGGATAATAATTAGAAATCCGCAGATTATTATATTTGATGATTCAACTTCCAATCTGGATGCTGATACAGAAACGAGATTTCTGAAGACAATAGAGGAATTCATAAGGGATAAAACTACCATCATAATAAGCCATAAACTATCTTCTGTTATGCTTGCAGAAAAAGCATATGTACTGGAAAAAGGCACTATTATGGAGTATGGAGATATAAAAGACCTTATAAAACAGAACGGATCCTTCTCCCATATATTTGCAAGGAGATTTGGAGGTGACCCTGTTGAATAATTATTTTATCAGGCTTTTAAAGGAAATTCTTGCATATAAGAGGAATTCGTTTATAATAATTACAGCCATACTCGGATCATCTGTTGTTGCAATGATTGGACCATATATCATAGGTGTAGCCACAGACTCCATAATAGCACTTAAATTTAAAATCCTTATAATTCTTGCAATTCTATATCTCTCTCTATATGGAATAAACTATATTGCGGAAAACAGAAGAACAAAGTATATGATGAATACATCCCAGGCGGTGATTAAAAATCTGAGGGACAGAGCATTCATGAATTTGCAATATGTTCCATTGAAATACTACTCTGGGAAGAATGGTGGCCAGATTATAAGCAGGATAACAAATGATGCGGAAACACTTTCAGATTTCCTGACTTTTCAGCTTCCACAGGTTGTTGGAGGCATAGCTGGAATTATAGCATCAATATTTATAATGGTTTATTTAGATCCTGTTCTAACTTTATATGCTATTATAATAATACCAATGCTTTTGGCTACGATATTTCTTATGAATAAAAGAATTAAATTTAACTACATGAATGTAAGAACAAGGATAGCGGCCATGACAGGAAATGTTGCAGAATCGGTAAATGGAATAAAAGCAATAAAAAGTTCTGGAACGGAGGATATATTTAATTCGAGCTTCGAAAATGTTAATTCCGATAATTATTATGCAAACATAAATGCTGTGAGATTAACTTCATTGTTTTCAAGCATAGTTCAAATCATAGAAGGTTTCGGAATTATGATAGTGCTTTATGAAGGTGGAAGACAGGTCTTTTCAAGTATTATAAGCATCGGTATTCTTGTGGCTTTTATTGTTTATGTTCAGAGTTTCTTTAATCCAATAGTACAGTTATCGCAGTTCTATAATTCGTACCAGTCGTCATCTATTGCTATAGAAAGAATTTACAAAATTATAGATGAAAAACGGGATTACAAAAGTGGGCAAAAAACTCCTGCGTTCAATAAAGACCTGATAATGAATAATGTATCATTTTCCTATGGAAATGAAAGAATTATAGATAATTTAACAATAAAAATTGAAAAAGGCAGCAGGATTGCAATTATAGGAAAAACAGGTGCGGGAAAAACAACATTATCTAATTTAATGCTGAATTTCTATAAGCCTGATGCTGGAACAATATGCATGGACGGGGTAGATATAAACGAATTTAATACAATAGAATACAGAAAACTTTTTGGAGTTATCCTCCAGGATCCGTTTCTTTTTGAAGGAACTATACTTGAAAATGTAAGATTTGCAGCTCCAGAGGCAGTTGAAGAAGAGATAAACCAGAAAATTAAGGATATTGGTCTTGAAAGCATCATAGGGCCATTTGGGCTGGATGCAGAAGTGGGTGAAAGAGGAACAGGGCTTTCAGAGGGGCAAAGACAGGCAGTTTCTATACTGAGAGCGTCAATCAATGACCCAGAAATTATTATAATGGATGAGGCAACTTCACAGCTGGACATGAAAAATGAGGGGGTAATCCAAAATGCTATATTCAAATTCATGGAAGGAAAAACAATTATTATTATTGCGCATCACCTTGAAACCATAGTGAATTCAGATTACATTTATTACATTAATAAAGGGCGCGTAATGGAGGAGGGAACACCGAAAGAGTTGATGAATAATGGTACGCAGTTCTATGACCTTTATATTAAGAACAGGTTATTAATTTAATCTTCATTTATTTTTTTACTGTCTGGAGATGGAATTTTAACAAGTTTACCCTTTACTTTTTCTGGGTCATATCTTTTGTTAAGTTCACCCATTTTATTTCTATATGCTTCTTCGAGATTGAAATTTAAATGGTCGGCTATGGCAAAACATGAAAAAAGTATATCTGAAACCTCATTTTTAATCATTTCCATTGTTTTCTTATCCTTTCCATTTATTATATTGCTTTCAAATTTATTGTCTCTCCATAGTATGAGTTCCATAAGTTCACTGGATTCTATGGAACAATTCATAGCAAGGTCTTTAATGGTATGGAATTTTCTCCAGTCACGGTCGTCTATAAACTTTTTTGCTATATTTTGCAACTCTTCAATATCTGACATAACATTCAACTATTACAAAACAATATATATTTTTATTAGTTTAATATAGAAGTTCATTATAAATATTTATATATGAATATAAAATATCAAGTTGATATTTAATGGACAAGAAGGAACAGAAAAAGGCTGAGCTGAAACAGCAGCGAGAATATATAAAAGAAAAGAAGGAAATAATAGAATCAAAGGAACATGATGATTCTGTTGTAGATTCAACAAGTATAGACGAATCGCTTGAAGGCGGACAGTTTGAGCACGGTGATTAATTTAAATTATTTAAAGAAGAGTTTTTGTATGAAGTGTATGGCTTTGCTTTATTATTAGCTTAATATAATAAATTGATCACATTTTATTCTGATTGAGGCTAAACTATCTTGAACATAATAATGAATATAATTCTCGGTATTGCAGTATGATTTTCCGTAGATTTTTTAAGAATATTTGGGATAAAAAACAATAATACGATACCCATTACTAATATTGATTTATCGCCAAATACGAATAATAAGGACAGAGAAAGCATTTATCATTACCTGTATTTACTTTATAATATGTACTGTAAATAATATAATTTTTATATTTTAAAGGTGCAATAGAAAATATATAAAAAGTTTAAAAAATATCATGAATTATCTGAATACGGCATTTAACTATTGGAACTATTCTCTCATTGGAACTATGCGGAGGGTCGGATTTGAACCGGCGAACCCCTTTGGGAATAGATTTTGAGTCTATCACCTTTAGCCTGACTCGGTAACCTCCGCTTGCACTGATATTGCATCATATATTATAAATTTTATAATATATGTAAGTATAGCTATTCATGGAAATATGCATTTCTATCGATGAAAAAAACTGCACAGCGCTTTATAATTCTTTAATCCAGGACAATGATCAGGATATAGAAATGGAATGCAAAGAAGGCCAGCTTGTAATTAAAATAAAAAATGCAAAAATAAGTTCTATCTACAATCTTGTAGATGATATAATAAGGGATTATGAAACATTTAAAAAAATTTATAATTTATAAATTTATTCATCAATTGTTAAATTGAGTTTTTCGGTCAGTTCCTTGTACCTGTTTCTGATTGTTACTTCGGTAACTCCAGCTACTTCGGCAATTGCCCTCTGAGTTCTTCTCTCGCCTGTTATCAAGGATGCTATATATATTGCAGCTGCTGCAACACCTGTAGGGCCTTTTCCTGATGTTAAATCATTGTCTATAGCCATTTTCAGTATTTCTTCAGCTCTTTTCCTTGCTTCCATTGATAATCTTAACTTGGAACAGAATCTATTTACATAGTCATCTGGCTTTGATGGTAGTATGTTCAATTTAAGGTATCTTGCCATTATTCTGTATGTTCTTCCTATTTCTTTCTTTTTTACTCTTGTTACAGAGGCAATTTCATCTAAAGTCCTTGGCACATTGGTTATCCTGCATGCTGCATATATAGAACCGGCAACTACCCCTTCTATTGACCTTCCTCTAATCATATTCTGCTTCACTGCTTTTCTGTAAATTACAGCGGAAGTTTCACGAACATCGTTTGGTATGCTAAGATTGGAAGCCATTCTTTCCAGTTCCTGCAGTGCCTGTGAAAGGTTTCTTTCAGCTGCATTTGATACTTTAATTCTTTTCTGCCATTTCCTTAGCCTGTAAAGCTGTGCCCTGTTTCTTGTAGGTATTGATTTTCCATATGAATCCTTATTTTTCCAGGAGATATCTGTGGATAAACCTTTATCATGAATTGTATATGTCATCGGAGAACCTGTTCTGGCCCTGCTCTCACTCTGCTCTGAATCGAAAGCTCTCCATTCCGGCCCTTCATCTATATAACTGTCATCAATAACAAGTCCACAATTAGAACAAACCAATTCACCCCGTTCGTAATCTCTTACAAGCTGTGAAGAACCGCATTCTGGACACTTATCTATTTCATAAATATTTTTTTTCTTTTCTGTTGCCATTATATCACCTTAACATTTAATATATATTTTCTGGATATTTTCATCCTTGCCTGCTATATATGCAAGTGCATATGGATCTGACACAGGTCCAAGTATTTTTGTAATCTTGCCGATCACTGCATCATGTTCATCAACCAGTTTGTTATGAAGTCCGATGCAGTCCTTTGTTTTCAATAGCAATTCATTATTGAAAGTATGTATTACTGTGCACTCACTTTTCATATACAAATAGTATATACAATGTCAGTATATAAACATTTAGTAATGTTATTAATATAACCTGTTATAATATTAAAATATTCGTGCATAAACATGTATATTACAGCATTTGCTTGATTGTTATATAGTTTAGCAGTAAATTTTTTTGCCAGATATTAGCTTCTGGATATAATAAAACTTTAATACTTAAAGCAATATCTATTTTAATTCAGGTGTATTCATGAAAATAGATGAAATTAAAAAATGCCCGGAGTGCGGTTCCGAACATTTAGTCAAGGATTATGATAGAAGTGAATTAATATGCCATGATTGTGGGATAGTTATTGAGGATTCATTTATTGACCAGGGGCCAGAATGGCGTTCGTTTGATTCTGAACAGGATGGAAAAAGAGCAAGAACTGGATCGCCCATGAGTTATTTAAGCCATGACAAGGGATTGGCAACTGAAATATCATGGACAAACAAAGATTATTATGGGAAAAGAATCCCGCATAAAAATAGGTCTCAGATCTATAGAGTGAGAAAATGGCACCAAAGAATTAGAGTGAGTAATGCTGCAGAGAGAAATCTGGCTCTTGCCCTTCAGGTATTAAATGATGATGGAGCAAAACTTGGAATCCCTAAAGATATAAAGGAAAATGCCGCTTTGATATATAGAAAAGCGGTTGAACGAAACCTGATAAGGGGAAGAAGCATAGAAAGTATTGTATGTGCATCAATTTATGCATCCTGCCGAATGATAAATTTACCCAGAACACTTGATGAGATTTCAAAGGTTGCTGACGTAAATAAGAAAAAAATAGGAAAGGCTTACCGCCACCTTGCCAAGGAGCTATCACTGAACATAAAGCCTACAACTCCTTATTCTTATATTGCACAGTTTTGCAATAAACTGGATCTTGATAAGAGCGTTATTATGGACAGTGAAAATATAATAAGGCTTGCGGGGGAGTCAGGGATATCAACAGGAAAGGGGCCAACGGGCATTGCGGCCGCTGCTATATACATAGCCGCAATGAAAAACGGGAAGCAGCGTACGCAGAAGGATATAGCTAGAGTTTCAGGCGTAACTGAAGTTACAATTAGAAATAGATATAAGGAAATTGCAAACCAATTGGGAATAGATGACGTTAAATAGTATTTTTTATATTCTTTAAATTAACTTAAAGATGTTCTAACTCCCGTAGTTATAAAAGCTGTGTGGTCTATTATATTGTTATCCGGGCGTGTAGCATTCTCCCTTACTATAATATTGCGCTTTATGAGTTCTACAGTTTCCAGAATATGAAATTTTTCATCTTTCATGACCAGAACATTCTTTTCTGCCTGATTAAAATTAGGAGAATATGTAATTAAATATCCCCCTGGTTTTATATGATCTCTCATATTTTTAACAGCATTCCATGGATCAGGTATATCAAGTATTGCGGCGTCGTATTTATCAGGCAATTTATCGTTTCGTATATCTCCTTTTATTGTTTCCCAGTTGTTTATTGAAATGAATTTTTCAATATTTGCCCTGGCAATTTTTATTGCATTCTCATTTAAATCCATCGTAACCAGTTTCCCAGTGCTGCCTGTAGCCCTTAAAATAGAATAGCTAAGTGAGCCTGTTCCTGCACCAGCTTCCAGAATGTGGCTTCCAGAGAAGATTCCTGCAGAATAAACAATATAAGATGAGTCAAGTGGAAGTATTGCCTGAGTATTTCTTCCTGAAATTTCATTGTAAAACATCGGATCCGGCTTCAATACAATAAAATTTATGTTTTTGACCCTTATTGCATCTCCTGGCTCGATGAATGAATTTTTTGGGAGGCTGTAACTCTCTTTCCCAAAATAAGCTACAAGTTTTTTCTCGTCCAGAATCCCTGTAATGCCATCGGATTTTAATATTAACATACATGTACCTATCGTTTACAAACATCCAGAAAATTCTTGAAAATTTCAACTCCATATTCAGTATTGTTTACCTCTGGATGAAATTGAACTGCAAATATGTCTTTAGTTTTATGATAATACGCCTGAACTGCACAGGTATCTGATGAGGCACAGAGAATGAATTCACCTGGCAGATTTTTTATCTCATCATTGTGGCTTTCCCATGCAGTTATGCTTTTTGGAAGATTGCTGAATATGGACTCATTTCTGATAAAAGTTACAATCTTTTTCCCATATTCAGGATGGATTGCCTTGCTTACAGTAGATCCTGAATTCAGGGCAATAAACTGAGCACCGGCACATATTCCAAGAATAGGATAACTGTGAGTTTCTATATACTGTTTTATATATCCAAGTTTGCCAACCTCGGATTCTATGCTAGCAGGCCCGCCAGAAAGGACAAGCCCGTCAAGCCCGTCAAGTTTTTCATTTCCAACGGTATTTGGATAGATTTCCGCGTCCACATCAAGAGATTTAACTACACGCCATTCACGATGTGTCCACTGCCCACCATTATCAATAATCCCTATCTTCATTTCTTGATAATACATTCCGTGTATATAAATTAAAAGAATAAACTAAACTGCAAATTTTAATCTGAAATTGAAAAGCAATACCTTCTAAAATTCTTCTTTAAAAATACATGCAAGCGTATAGAAGAACGATAGTGTTAAATATTGTCATTGATTTATTATAGCGTGATAGGTATGGATGGGGAACGTTATTTATATTATATAAAACTAATAAATAACCCTGCAGGTAATTCCGCTATTGAATACTATATGGACTTATCAATGCAGATCGAAAACGATTATAGCCTCTCATCAAGCCAGATCACAGAACTTGAGTCATTGATAGATACTTATATAAAAATGAAGGCCAGCCAGCATGTAAAGGTAATAAATGCAGTGACAGGTCTGGAAGAAGAACCACCAAAAACGGTTATTGATGATTTTGGCGGAAATGCGATTTTTACCGGAAAAGAGAGCAAATATGGCATAGAATGGAGTATTTATGAGCCAAGAGCGAGCAGTAATTTATTCTTCAAAAAATGGCATTACAATGAGAAAATAGCATCGATATTGAATAAAACCCTTGAAAAGGCAATTCCAAACGGAATACCAAATTATTTCGATATACCACCATGGATCTTTGGTAATTTTTCATACAAAGGAATACGATATATACCTTTAAGGGAGGTTATAAACAATGCCGTGGAAATGGAAATAATACCAAATAAATATTATCTTGTTCAGAGGGGAATTAGCAGAGAATTTTTAGAAAATCTGAATGACAGTAATATGTGGCTATAATTTCTTTAAGTTAAGTTTAAATATTTTAGTATTATACTAATGTTATGGAATACAATATCACCAGAAAAGAGAGGGACTGCATTATTGCGCTTCATGATAATTTTAGTTTTCCATTAAGATTATTTAATATAGCTGAAACTTTAAAAATTAAAGCTCCTACAGCCCATGAACTTATAAAACGGCTGGAATCAAAACATATTATAGAGAAAAAAAATGGAATAATATCCCTTACAGATTATGGGAACGCCGTCTATAATGATATTATAATGGCACACCGTACACTGGAAATAATGCTGACAAATAGCGGTGTAAATTCAGATATGGCATGCCAGCAAATTGAAAAAATAGATTACTTAATGGATGAAGTGTCAATTCAAAAGCTTTTTAAAAGCATGGGAAAGCCACAGACATGCCCACATGGAAAACCAGTAGTGCCTAAATAGTTAACTGACATACTCTCCATCGCAAAGAGTTGGATGTCCCCACTTTTGCTTTTGTCTTCATCTCTCACAGCATGGACAGTTTTGCGATAACCTATTGCCGAGTTTTAAGGCCGTTCCAATTCTGTACGTTGCCCCTTTAGAGGTGTCAGTGATCTCTTTGCATGCATCTCTGTCTACATGCCGGGATATGCCTTATTCCATTTCTCTGCTCAAATTGTAAAATAGAGGGATTCCCATCAGGCAGTAAAGCTTTTTCAGAATAATTCATTGCTGAGGGCTTCTCATACATGACTTGCTTCCATTTCAGAAGCAGTATACGTGTATGAATTAATATTTAAACGATATATGTACACATTTGCACTTCATCCACATCGCAAGTTCAGTAACTTTCATGCTTCAATTATTTGTAAAATTTTTTTTATTCTTTGGGATACAAGGAGAGACCCAATTGCCAGCAGTTTTTGTGAAGTTAAATCTATGGTAGACATTGATGCGTGCCTTATATCTATGCCAAAGCTTTCTTCTTCGTCCATGCCCAGATAGTGGGCAAGTACACATCTTATTGGAAATGAATGGCTTACAACAATGTAGTTCCCATCGTAAGAATTTATAAGGCTGATCATTCTATCTGCCTGGGATTGAAAAGATTCCATCCCCAGTTCATTGCGTGATTTATCTGGTATGTCTACAATTCTTTTTCCATTATATTCTCCGAAATCTGACTCTATTGCCCGATTATCTGTCACTATATCCAGATTCAAATACTGGTTTATTATGTGTGCAGTTTCAACGGCACGCAAAACGGGGCTTGATACAATTCCGTCAAACTTTAATCCTTTTAACTGTTCACCAGTAAATCTTGCCTGTTCTATTCCTTCTTCTGTTAATCTGTACTTGTTAAGTTCGGTGGAAAGTATGCCATTTCTATTTGTATAGCTTTCACCATGCCTTATAAGTACTGCATATTTCATAATCAATATATTATTAAATAGTTAATAATTCTATTGAATTTATTCGGAGTTTATGCTCTAGTTTATGGGAAAAATGATGGTGTATTGATATAGCTGTAAAACTGATAATGCCCTGCATAATTTATATTTGAAGGTAAAAAAAATGCAGAAACGATTTGAAATAGTGAAATAGTGAAAGAGTTAATATATACTTTCCTGCAGGATGGCAAAGAAGGAAAGACGAAGCCGATGAAATGATTTCTGAATGCAGTAATGAAAGAAGGAGCAAACATGCAGGTAGCAGCTTTTTCTCAGGAAAGAACCGAAAAAAGGAAAACATAATTTGCGATTTATACTTAATCTGTAATATACGCCTATGTACAAAGAAAGCGGGCTTCCTGCTTCAGGGATCTGCCGTTCTTAAAACATTGTGCATTGTTATGCACCTGCTTCATTCGCAGCGTAGGCAGTCTCAGTCCTTCCTGCTTCAGGCATGTCAGGTATGCCCTGTGTACAGGTATTCATTCTTCATGGACTGCCAAGAGGCTGACGCACTCACGGGGAACGGTTCTCCGCAAAGGTCAAGGCCACGAAGGGCTATTGCAAGTGATGCGAGCCTGTCCCTGTCGTAGTCCCGACCACAGTTTGTGCATCTGGATATTTTCCACCTTGGGTGCTTTAATTTATCACCACATACAGGACACTCGGATGAGGTCCCACGTGGATTAATATACAGTATTTTTCTTTCAGATTTGTATTCAACCATATTCTGGAATTCAGAATATGGCCATCTGTTCAGGTATGTCCTGAATTTCTTTCCCTTATCATCACCACTCTTCCTTATTCCTTTCAGGTCTTCGAATACAAAGGATGCATCAGGATTATCCTTCACCAGAGCTGAAGATAACTTGTGCATTGCATCCTTTATTCTCTTTCTCTGCCTTCCCCTTGCCTGCTTTTGCATATACATGAAGTGTTTTTCTGGATATCTGTAACAGGTTCAGGACTTCGTTGGTTTTCATAATTAATTACATCTATATCTATAATACATAAAGTTATCGTTATTATTGACGATATATCTATGTTATTTCAGGTATTTTTTATACCTGTGCAAAATTTGCATCTTTGCCAAGTTTATTATTAGTTTTAATTATTGATGATCGGGGAAAAATTATGAAAGAAGCAGAAAAAATGATCACAGCACTGGTTGATGTAAGGGAAGATTTTCCAATATTAAAACGGCAGATTAATGGTCACAGATTGGTATATCTTGATTCAGCGGCAACATCACAAAAACCAAAAAGTGTCATTGACCGTATTACGAAATATTATGAAACGTCCAACGCCAATGTATTGCGCAGTGTCCATACTCTGGCTGAGGAGGCCACGGAACAATTTGAAGAATCGCGGAAAAAGATAGCAGGATTTATTCATGCACGATATCCACAGGAGATTATTTTTACCAGAGGAACTACTGAAAGTTTAAATGTGATTGCCCGTGCATGGGGAGATAAATTTTTAAAGGCAGGGGATGAGATTGTTCTTTCACCAGTGGAACACCACTCCAATTTAATTCCATGGCAACAGCTCGCTGAAAGAGTTGGAGCACATTTACGTTTCATAGATCTCGAGAGAGATGGTACTATCACCGTTGACGCTGCAAGTGCCCGGATTAATTCCAAAACAAAAATAGTGGCTCTATCCGCCGTATCAAATGTACTTGGAACCATAAATCCTATAGCCGATATTGCCATACTTGCACATGAAGTGGGTGCTATTATTGTGGTTGATGGTGCACAGTCCGTGCCACATCAAATCACCGATGTCCAGAAATTAGGCATTGATTTTCTGGCATTTTCAGGACATAAAATGCTGGGACCTACCGGAATAGGCGTTCTGTGGGGAAGAAACGAATTGCTAAACGCACTGGATCCAGTAATATTTGGAGGCGAAATGATTGAATATGTTGATCGTGAAAATGCCACATGGGCGGAACTCCCCGCAAAATTGGAAGGCGGAACGCCAAATATTGTGGGCGCAATAGGTCTGGGTGAAGCCACCGACTATCTGGAGAAAATTGGAATGCCAAGAATTGAAAAACACGTCCAGGCACTAACAGAAGATGCTTATAGGAGACTGTCCAGTATTCCTGATGTAACCGTGTACGGTCCTTCTTCACCACATACTGGCGTTGTGTCCTTTAACATAGCCGGTGTTCATCCACATGATGTTGCACAGGTTCTGGATTCACAGGGTATTGCTATTCGTGCTGGCCATCACTGTGCCCAGCCACTCATGCAATGGCTTGATGTTATAGCAACTGCTAGAGCCAGTTTTTATTTATACAATAGCAGTATTGATGTGGATTCGCTTGTGGATGCCATTAAACTTACAAGGAGGTATTTTAAAAATGGACCTTGATAATATTTACAGTGAAACAATCATGGATCATAGCCAGTCTCCAAGAAATTATGGCCATTTGGACCAGCCATCAAAAATTGCAGGGTTGCGTAATCCAACATGTGGGGATCAAATTATATTGGAACTGACAATCGAGAGGGACATAATTACAGATATTCGTTTCAGTGGGCAAGGTTGTTCTATAAGTATTGCATCTGCGTCCATGCTTACACAGGCTATCAGGGGGAAAAAAATTGGAGATGCTCTATCCCTTTCATCCAATTTCAGGGCTTCAATTACAGGTGGAAATTCAGATATTGATCTTGGTGAAATGGAAGCTTTGCGTGGTGTATCACAATTTCCCAATAGGGTGAAATGTGCCACACTTTCCATTAATGCTCTGGAGAAGGCTGTGACATCCTCCCACATTTAAGGAACGTAGGCTTCCTGCTTCAGCAAGTGTACTTACCCTATTCCCTCTCTTTGCAGGAGGTGGATGGTACTGGCACTTCTGCCTACAGGCATTAATTCCTCACTATCAGCAGATACTCAAATCTTTATGAGAGTGAATTTTGTTATGTTTATTGCAACATTCAAATACCTGCCAATCTAAAGCCCACATTTCTTACATTTGTATGTGCAATCTGCTAGTCTCAGGCCATGATTGATGTTGCCGTGCTTTTAACACATCTTTCAGGAGGGACGAAATCACCGCATCTCAATAATATTTATTTCGTATAGTTTTAACCTTATCTGTGTCATTAATGGTAGTTCAATAAGCCAAATTACTAACATGTTCCTTAATGCATATATTTATAAGTTTATTATAATAAAAAATAATGGAATGAAAACAATGTGTAATAAGCTTTTGCAGAAATTTTCACATTATAATATATGGAAAAAATAACCTGAAATTTAACAATTGTTACTAATTTTATTATAGAATAGACAGACAATATATTTGAATAGAAAATTGAAATACATAATAATGAATAAACTGGCCAATGAAAATAGCCCGTATTTAATAGAGCATTCAAATAACCCTGTAGACTGGGAACCGTGGTCTGATGAAGCATTTAACCGTGCCAGGAATGAGGATAAGCCTGTTTTTCTCAGCATAGGTTATTCCAGCTGCCACTGGTGCCATGTTATGGAACAGGAAAGTTTTATGGACCCTGAAGTTGCAAAAAAAATGAACGAGACATTTGTATGCGTAAAAGTTGACAGGGAAGAAAGACCGGATATTGATAGCCTTTACATGACTCTGAGCCAGGTAATGACAGGCACAGGTGGCTGGCCACTAAACATGATATTAACTCCTGAAAAAAAACCTATATTTGCATTTACGTATATACCGAAATTTTCCAGGAATAATATGATAGGCATATTGGACCTGTGCACCAGTATATCATTCCTCTGGAAAAACAAAAGAGATGAACTGGAAAAAAATGGGGATGATGCAATTTCAAGGCTGGAAGGCATGAATAATAAAGGTCCGGGAAATCCAATAGAGTATAAAAGTATTATAGAGAATACATATAAAGAACTGGAAAAAAATTATGACAATGAATATGGAGGATTTGGCAGTGCACCGAAATTTCCATCATTTCATCATATAATATTTCTTTTGAATTATTACAAAAAATACGGTTCTCAGGATGCACTGAAAATGGTGAAGCATTCCCTGCATTCCATGTATTTAGGTGGAATGTATGACCACGTTGGAGGAGGATTCCACAGATATTCTACCGATCCGTTTTTCATGATCCCGCATTTTGAGAAAATGACATACGACCAGGCCATGGCAATAATAGCATATTCCTATGCATATGATATAACTAAAGATAATTTCTACAAAAATGTAGTTTATGAAATATATAATTTCCTGAAAGAAACAATGTTTTCTAAGGGATTTTATACAGCAGTAGATGCAGATTCGGAGAATGAAGAGGGAAAATATTATACATGGCAATATTCAGAAATTGCACAAAATGTTGCTCAGAATTTTATTTATGATTTTAACATACTTCCGGAAGGCAATTTTCATGACGCAAATTCACGGCAATCAGGCAAAAACATACTTTATATGAACAAAAATATTAAAGGTGACCCAACAACAGTATACAGGAAAGAACTTGCAATGCTTAAAAAATTGAGAGCTCAAAGGAAAGAACCATTAATAGATGATAAAGTACTTGCTGATATAAATGGGCTTGTCATAAAGGGATTATCAATTGCTTCTATGATTTTCAATGATGGTGATATGCTGGAACTTGCTGAGAGCTCTGCTGATTTCATTATGAATGAAATGTATACCAATAAGAAATTAATGCATTCCTACCGCAACGGCAGAGCATCTGTCAATGGAGGGCTTGATGATTATTCATTTATGATTTCCGGACTTCTTTCCCTTTACGAAGCATCACTGAATGAAATTTATCTTGATTATGCAAGGGAACTTCAGATAATGCTTATAAATCTGTTTTACGATAAAATAAATGGCGGTTTCTATAACACTGCGGAAGAACTGCCTGCCATGCTCAAGGAATCGTACGATAATGCTATACCATCCGGTTTTTCATTTGAAGTCGGTAATCTCATAGTTTTTAATTATATAGATAATAAATATGCAGAAGAACTGGAGAAATCCATGGAATCGATGGAAGGAAATATTAAAAGGCAACCGCTTTTCTTTTCCTATACAGTTTCATTCTTTTTTAACATGCTTGAATTTTATAAAGTCAGCACAGGTTCCAGTGAGGCACTGGATCTTCTTCAGCATCATTATCCATATAACTATTTCTTCCTGAAAACCAGTGAAAATGGAATTTCTGTGTGCGATACAAATAAATGCTTCATTGTTAAAGATATATCTGGATTAAAAACACTAATCAAGTGTTAAATAGCCTGATGTAATATTAAATCTTATGAAATGTATTCTTTGTGGTAAAAATGAAGCGTTTAAATTCGGGCTCTGCAAGAGTTGCCTGGCGGATAAAATTCAGCTTAAATCAGATAATATGGAAATTTCAGTGTGCCCTAAATGCGGTTCTGTAAGGCTCAATAAAAAATGGTATTACAATAACGTGGAAAAGTTTATGGTGAAAAATGCTGTATCACATATAATAACAGACAAAACAGATAAAATATCCGAAGTAAAATCATACAATATAGGTGAAGACCAGGTTTCCCTTGATGTTATGGTTGATGACAGGAATCTTGGGGATGTTGAAAAGAGTGTAACAGTTAACCTTAAAATAATTAAAGAAAGCTGCCCGGTTTGCAACAAAGTTACCGGATCGTATTATGAATCTGTAATACAGTTAAGGACTTTGACAACAGAATATGGAAAGATACTGGAAAATGCACGGGACACTATAGTAGAATTTATGAAAACACTTAATAAAAACGACCCAAATTCTTTCATATCGAGAATTGATACATTGAAAGAAGGTTTGGATATATATCTCGGGAAAAAAGAGGATGCAGTTAAAATTGATAAGTTTATGAACCTGGATTATTTTTGTAATGTAAAGATAACAAAATCACTTGCAGGCAGAAAGGACAGCAAGGATCTGTTTAGATACACGCACCTGATCAGAATTCTTGATTTGCCAAAGGGAGCTATAGTATATAATAAATTTTATTACATGATAAAAAGCGTAAGAGCCAATACCATGGAGCTTATTGATGTACGCAAGGGTAATACGGTTAGAATAAGTGCAAAAGAATTTTTCAGGGAACCCTTTAAGATAGTAATTAAAGACCCTGATATTGCAAAGTTCATTGTACTGTCAAGTACAGATAGGGAATCGCAGTTGATGAATGCCGATACATTTGAGATTATAACATATCGCCAGCCATTTGAAACCAAGGAAATAGAGCTGTACAGGTATAATGGCAAATTCTATCCTCTGTGAAAAACATTTTAAAGCTTTTGCAATATGCTCATATGAAAATAAGATCTGAATGGGGTAAATTAAATAAAGTTATAATGCACCGGCCTGGAACAGAGATTACATATGCCATGCTGGCGCCTAAACCATTCCTGTTTGAACGCCCATTTAACTATTCCATTGCAGAGAAGGAACATATGGGCCTGGAAGAAACATTAAAGGAAAATGGAGTTCATGTAGATCTTCTTGAGAACCTTATTGTTGATGAGGCAGATAAGAGGCTATCATTCCGGCAAAAACTTGAAGAAAAGA
The DNA here is from genome assembly GCF_037442045.1 of Ferroplasma sp. GTDB lineage: Archaea > Thermoplasmatota > Thermoplasmata > Thermoplasmatales > Thermoplasmataceae > Ferroplasma. The sequence goes on from NZ_JBBIRC010000004.1 coordinate 27,096, forward strand.
TAATTTCACTTGTTAATTTTTATGGTACCATGGATTCTGTAAATGCAGCAAAAAATGATATGATTGAAAACCTGAAATATGTAGATTCGCTTTCTTTATTCCAGGCATTGATAATGGAGCCATCTATAGACCTTAAGGAATATGTTCCAGGAATACAGTATCCAAGAGTGTATTCAAACCTTCCACTTGCCAATCTTTATTTTATGAGAGACCAGCAGGCAGTTTCATCCGGAGTTTTAATAGGAAATATGAAGATGCAGCAACGGAGAAAAGAAACTGATATAACATCATTTGTATTCAATGAAGTTCTTGGAATAAAAACTGCAAAAATAAGCAATGGCTTTTTTGAAGGCGGCGATTTTATGCCTGCAGGAGATTTCTGCCTTATAGGAACAGGAAACAGAACGAATGAAGCAGGTGCAATGGAGGCTATGAATTCAGGAATTTTTGATTTTGACCGCATAGTTCTCATTTCAAATCCAATATATGACTTTATGGATGGGCACGATGTAATGGTTAACATGCATCTTGATACATATTTCAATATACCTGCAAAGGGCACAGCGATTACATCAATAGCTCTTGCAAGAGCTGCACAGGCAAAAGTATATGAAAGGAATTCTGATAAAACTTATTCTCTTACAATTGTTACAACACTCTACGATTTTTTAAAGTCCGAAGATTATCAATTTATAGACCTTGGAATAAGCGAGCAGCTTTCATATTCTTCGAATTTTCTTACTCTCTCAGATAATAAAATAATAGCAATAGATTCTTCAAAAGTAATACACAAACTTATTGCCGAGAATATATTTGATGAGATAACCAGAGAGAGAATATTGCATGATATGGAAATAAGAAACGGAAAAACATTTCCAGAAAGTCAACCTATGGTGGAAAGCGGAATAGATGTTATAAAAATTGACCTGAGCGAAATAACAGGAGGCTATGGTGGTGCGCACTGTATGACTTCCGCTTTAGAAAGGACGTAATTGCGGAAATTATTTTTACCGTTTATTAAAAACTAAATTTCGAAAACATTATAAATTTATAAGCTATAAAGTATTTCACTAATAAAGATAAACTCAATTAATAAGGGGGATTTAATGGCAGATAGAAGAAGATCAACTACAAAAGATAAATGGAAGGAAAAATCCTGGTACACTATTGTTGCACCATCATATTTCGGAGAGAAAGAGATAGGGCTTAGCCCCAGTGCAGACCCAAAAAATATGGTTAACAGAACTATAGCTGTTCCAGTGTCAACCTTTACAAACAATTTTAAAAAGGCAAGTTCAATGGTTTTATTCCAGATTGACAGGTGTGAAGGCAAACGCTGCACTACAAAATTCATAGGGCATGAAGTAAACGACGATACTATCAGGAGAATGGTAAGGAGAAGGAGAGAAAGGCTGGATATTGTTATTGACGTGAAAACCAGTGATTTATACAATATTGCAGTTAAGCTTGTTCTTGTTGCTGACCAGAAACTTACTGGCACCAAACGTTCTGAGATCAGGTCAAACATGTTAGATTATACTGTTAAAAAAGTTGCGGAAATGGACCTTGGAACATTTGCCAATTATATAATAGGTGACGATGTTTATGGTGACCTTGTAAATTCCTTGAAGGACGTTTATCCAATCAGGAAAATAGAGGTACGGAAAACCGAGATACGGTCACAGGCTGAAGCCCCGAATAATCTGGAACAGGAACCCGCTGAAGCCGTTCCAAACTAAAATTTTTACAGGCCGGGGTGGCTCAGTTGGTAGAGCGTCGGACTCATAAGCAGAAAACTGAGATATCCGAAGGCCTCGGGTTCAATCCCCGACCCCGGCAATCCTTTGGAATCTAAAATATTTTTATAGTACTGATATATGTTTATTAATGGAAGAAGTTGATTTTGGAACTTACCATCATTCCACACCGGAAGAATCTGCACAGGCGAGAAAGGAATTCAAAAAAATCTTTAGCAAAGCATTTGAAAAATCTGGAATTGCTCCTGATTCAGAAATAAATATACTGGATATTGGTTCTGGCCTTGGTTTTCTTTCTTATATTACAGCAAATTATTTTGGTAATTCAAAAATAACTGGAATTGATATATTTGATAATGAAAACCTTAAAGGTTCTTCACTGGAAAAAGCCAGGCACAACATGGAGATTCTAAAGCTTTCAGACAGGGTTAAATTTCTCAATGTTGATATATTAAGTTCCGATAATATTGATCAGGAATTTGATTTTTCCGTTTCAAATCTTGTTTTGCATAATCTTGGCAGAAAGAGATTTAAAGCATATGAGAACATATACGGGTTGCTCAAAAACGGCGGATTCTTTCTGAACGGAGATATTTTTATAAATACTTCCATATCGAATAAATTTAATTCTGACATAAGAAAAATATCTAATATTTTTTCTGTTAATTGCAATATTGTTATGGCGAAAACAGATGGATTGCCAAATTACAGGCTTGTGTGCCTGGAGAAGATATAATTCAAAACCAAAACTTGATTTATTTCTTTTAAATATTTGAAGCAACATAAGTTATGGTTTAGCTATTAATTATGTGAATTCTTTTCTATTTCATTTGAATATTGAATTATGAATAGTAGAAATATTAAAAAAAGTATTCCCCCATGAACCATGATATCTTAAAATAATAGGATTCATATATGGAGGTGAATATTACGAAAATTATAGTTGCAAAGGATAATGAGAAGGATACTAAATTTCTGATGGATAAATTGCTACAAATGCATAAGTGGTCGAAAATGAGTACACAATAACTGTTCCGATAATTATAATGGTAAATGAAATAATAAAAATATTGACTACATGCCAGGTAAGCATCAAAAGCAGAGCTTCAATTATATTTAATAAATCAGGACGTTTATAATCACATGAAGTGTATATATTATTAATAATGAAAGCCAAAGAAGTCCTGAACCTGTTACAGATATCCAGAAAGACTCTTCATGCCTATGCTAAAGCAGCCAGGATTCGTTATACTATCATGCCCAATAAGATGTACAACTGCAATGAGGAAGATGTATATAGGATACTTAAGAAGGATATAAAGAGGAAAACTGTTCTCTATGCGCGTGTTTCAACAGCAAAACCGAAAACAGACCTGCAAAATCAGATAGAATGGATGAAGCAGTAGTGTTTCATGAATGGTTATACTATTAATGTCCAATATTGCTTCTGGAATATCTTTTTTTAAAATGCCTTATAATGGATAATAAGTATGAAAAAGTTATTGTAAAATATAATTACCTTTAACAGGAAATGAATTTAAATTATTCAGCTATTTATTCAAAAAATATAGGAAATAAGAATAATAAGATATAAAACAGAAGAATCAGGAATAAAAACAATAGTTATTTATGAAGCATAAAGAGAAAAGCATTATTCCTTGATAAAGAAACAATAGAACATCATAATAACTGTTCAGGAAAGAAAATATAAAGAGATCTATTCAGAACATCTAATAGAACTATAATCAATGCAGATGCCAATGCAGCATACAATATGATAAGAAAAGCAATTCCAGAATAATTATAGGGATAGAGGATTTTGGATTGCATCCGGGAAGTTTAAGCATTAAAAAGATGATAAATTCTAAAGGAGTTTATTAAAATGCTTAACAGAAATCGTAATCTTTGTGCTTCAGGTATGTCTTACTATAATGAATATAAATTTATAGCATAATTCCATATTTTCAGCCTTTTCATATTGTGGCAGTTGTGCCTGATATGCCAGAGTTGCCGAAGTGAAATGCCAAGAAGGATTTTGGCTACGGCCGTGTATGCCATATTCGAAATTGAAAAATTAATATAATTACAGGATATTGTTATTTATGAAAAATAATTTAAGGGAGATTTCACTTGTTGCTGACCATCCAAAGTGCATGATTTTAAATAAATTGATGGAGATAAATGTTCAAGCAAGAATTTTTGAATTAAATGCAGGAATTGATACAACGAATCATCTAATAGGAATCAATGATTATAAGAACAATATTCCAAAGTTAAAGGATGATAGCATAACAATTTATAAAAATATAAAGGATAAAACATGGATGGAAAGCAGCAGTTGCGAAGTATGTACTGCTGCTGCGAAGCTAAATGCACTTATAATCAATGTCAAAGTATTTCATGATGGGAAAGTTCAGTATAAAATGTTATTTCAAAAACAAGAAATTCTAAAATTGTTGAAAGAGCAGTTAGATTCAACAGATATAAAGTACAGCATTTCAGATATTGACCAGAAAATTCCAAATGAATTGACTCTCAGGCAAAAAGAGATTTTATATATTGCATTTAGAATGGGATATTTTGATATAACCAGGAAAATAAAACTTGAAGATATTGCGAATGAAGTGGGAATTAGCAAAAAATCTGTACAGATAACATTAAGAAGGGCACTGAATAAAATAGTTTTGGAATATGTTTTTGAAAATTTATAGTACACATGTGTATCTCTTAACTTATATAGTTTTAACCATTATATAATATGGTGATAAAAATTAGCTATGAATTTAAATGCAAGGACATAGGAATGGATTGTGGATTTGATGTAAAGGCTGATTCCATAGACGAATTAATACCAGTAATACAGGCCCATGCAAAAAATGCACATGGAATAAATGAAATTAGCCCGGAATTATATGAAACTGTAAAAAAAGCAATAAAAAAGGCATAAATAAGTTTTATGTTATTTATAAATTATTTTTTAATTTCAGTTAAATGGTTAACAATATGAAATGGTTTTTGACCTTTTATATTTCTATTTTTATTATATAATATTTTGATTAAATCTTTACAATTACCCTTTAAATGTAAAAGCAGTGCTGAATATATTTATTATATTTAACCTGTGGGTAAAATATGCGATTGCCGGGATTTGAACCCGAGTTAGTGGCTTGGGAAGCCACTGTGATACCAGGCTACACCACAATCGCTTCATTATGTATTATTATACAATATATAAATTTATAATATCTTTACCTGCCTTCTTTTAGCAAGGTCCAGAACCATGATTCCCATTTCGGTTGGTTCATAATTTTTATCCATAAGCCCCATACGATATAGTTGTTTGCATTCATCGGGGTGTTCTTTCCTTTCACGCTTCAATAACAGCAATCTCAGGCATTCGATTTTAATATATTTTATATATTCCTTTTCTGTCATGTCTTTAAGTATATAATGACCTTTATTTGCTATTTCATAATATGTGTGGTGTTTATGCACTTCATTTGTCTTTTTCAGCTTTGCCTGTGTCCTTTTAACTGATGCACCGTCATATTTTTCTATTAATCCCATGGAGTACAACCTTTCTATGTAAATTTGTACGTTGGCCTGCGGTATGCTGGTATAAATCTTTATATTTTTAGCATAATCGAGCTTTGCAAGTTGAAAATGCTGTAAAACCATAAGCATTTCGTGGTCCATTGCAAGCATTTTTTTTATATCCTGTTCTTCCATATATTTTTTATAATGTCATCACTATATAAAAATTTAATTTGTGCAGGATGCGTGTTATCAAGGAACAATGAATAAGTGTAGAAGGAAAGTTTAAACTATACCTTGGTAATTTACAGGTGGTGTTTATATGGAAAATTTAGATCCGTTTGATATTGCTCTTGAGCAGCTGGATAAGGCTGCAAAAATTATGAAGCTGGATAAGGCAAGCGTAGATGTTCTGAGCTCTCCAAAAGAGATCCTCCAGGTAAGCATACCTGTCAAGATGGACAATGGAGTAACACAGGTATTTACAGGATTCAGAGTGCATTACAATAATGCGAGAGGCCCAATGAAAGGTGGAATAAGGTATTATATTAAAGAAAATCTCTCTGAGGTAAAGGCTCTTTCTGCATGGATGACATGGAAAACTGCACTTCTCGGGCTTCCATTTGGAGGTGCAAAGGGAGGAATAATATGTGATGCCAAGAAACTCAGCAAGGCAGAACTTGAAAGATTAAGCAGGGGATATATAGATGCTATTGTCAATTTTATCGGCCCTGAAATAGATGTACCTGCACCTGATGTTTACACAACACCACAGATCATGGGATGGATGATGGATGAATATGAGAAAATAGTAAGGCATTCTGCTCCAGGCGTCATTACTGGAAAGCCGTTAACAATTGGTGGTTCTCTGGGAAGAGGCGACGCAACTGCAAAAGGTGGCATGTATGTACTGAAAGAGGGAGCAAAATATAAAGGCATAGACCTTACAAAAGCAAAATTTGCAGTTCAGGGATTTGGAAATGCAGGACAATTTGCAGTGAAATTTGTAAAGGAAATGTTTGGCGCCAAAGTTGTAGCAGTTTCTGATTCAAGTGGTGGAATTTACAAGGAAAGCGGAATAGATTACAATGAATTGCTTGCATACAAAGAAAAGAATGGAACTGTAGAAAACTTCCCGGGTTCAAAAAACATATCTAATGAAGACCTTCTGGAAGCAAATGTTGATGTACTTATACCATCTGCTATAGAAGATCAGCTTACAGGAGAAAATGCAGCAAAGGTTAAGGCAAAAATAGTTCTTGAGCTTGCTAATGGACCATCAACTCCTGAAGCAGATGAGATATTTTATAAAAACGATGTTTTGCTGCTCCCTGACTTCCTTTCCAATGCAGGAGGTGTTACAGTATCATATTTTGAATGGGTTCAGAATATAACAGGTGATTACTGGACAGAGGAAACAGTTTATAACAGGCTTGACCAAAAAATGACTGCAGCCACAAAGGATGTTATTGCAGCACATGAAAAATACAACACGGATCCGAGAACAGCAGCGTATATAATAGCAGTACAGAGAGTGCTTGATGCAATGAAAGCCAGAGGGCTTTTAAACTAATTTTATTTATATTTTAATCTTTATTTTTGTTTTTCCAAAAAGAATATTTATAATAGACCGATTCATTCATGATTATATGACTAGAATAAATATTTCTGTGAAGAATCTTAAAGACGTAGTTGATATGCTGAGTACAGTTGTTACTGAAGCAAAATTCAATATTGGCCAGCAGGGAATAACAGTAAGTGCTGTAGATCCAGCCCATGTTGCAATGGTTTCTTTAGACGTACCGAAAAGTGTTCTTTCTGAATACGATATAGAAGGAGAAGAAGAAATATCACTTGATTTGGAAAAAGTAAAAGGAATCCTGAAACTTGCTTCAGGGAATGATTCTTTTGTAATTACAAAGGGAAGGGAAAAATTAAAATTTGAAATTGGCAATATAACTAAAAGCATATCCCTTCTTGACAACAGCCAGATAACTACACCAAGAGTACCACAAATTACAGCTGAAGACTATATAGTACTTAACAAGGGGGACTTTGAAAAAGGATTGCGGGCAGCCGAAGATGTATCTGATGCTATAAGGCTTACAATGACTCCAGATAGCTTTTCAGCGAAGTCAATGTCAGAGGCAGATGAAAGTGAAATGATTTTGCCAGTAAATATGTTAAAGGAAATTAAATGCAATGAATCGATAAAATCTTCATATCCTCTTGAATATCTTATAAAATTCATGAAATCAATATCACCAAACGAAGAAATAAAAATTTCATTCAAAAGTGATTATCCCATGACAATAGAATTTAATCTTGGCAGTGAATCACCAGATAGAATAAAAGGAAGATTCCTTCTTGCACCAAGGATGGAATCATAAAGCGGGCACGAGGGGATTTGGACCCCTGATTTACAGCTTAGGAGGCTGTTGCCCTATCCATGCTAGGCCACGTGCCCATCTTCACGTAATCAAACAAAAGCATTTAATTTTTTTTAATTGAAATAAAGAAATAAATATTTATTTTTCTAAATTGTAAAATGATTCAATGCAATTCCTTCATGGCCTTAACCATTTTAACACAGCTTTCCAGAGCATCCTTAGCCATTTCTATTCTTGCCTCTGCCTGGAGTCGAGATTCACCAGGACCCGATATTCCCAGAGCAACTGGCTTTTCATATTCAAGCGATAGATCTGTAATTTTTCTGGCCGCATTGTCCATAATAATTCTGTGATGGTCAGTCTCGCCCTTTATCACTGCGCCCAGAGTTACAACACCATCAATATCATTCATCTTCAACAATTTTTTTATTGCTAGAGGCATATCAAATACGCCAGGAACCTTAAAAACTTTATGCACATTAACTGATAGAAAATCAGCATAATCTTTCGCTCTTTCCAGCATCATCATTGTTATATCATAATTAAATTCCGAAACAACTATTCCTATTCTTATTTCATCCATATATATCATCTCAATGCCTGTGTGAATAAGTGTTTCCACCCACTGCAGGCCCTTTATCATCGAACCCCTGCCTCAATCCTGTGCCTGCGTTTTCTGTTAGTTTTTCAGGATCGAAAACAATATTGTATGCGTTTATGGCATGTTCTCTGGCTCTTCTATCAGAAAGCCATGCCAGTTCTTCATCGTCTCTTGCTTCATCTTCATGTACAAAAACTTCTATTATGTGCCTTTTTTCCTGCAACTGCACCTCCATTATTCCAGTTGATGCTATCTGTGCAGACATTTTATCGACAGGCATTGGTCCTGGCATGCCAAATGCCATTACTATATCACAATCGTAATCTTCAAAGAGGATCTTGCATGCTACCGGTATATCCTTAATGCCAGGCACTGTATACCGTTTAATTGTAAATCCCGTACCAGTACTGTAGAGTTCATCAATGGCAGAAGATGCCATATTATACCTGGCAAATGTAGTATCCACAATTCCTATTTTTTTCAGGATGAATCCCTCCAGTGCTCCAGTATTTCCGTTCCGGTTACATAGCCATATCCATGTTCAATGGCATAATTTTCGGCTTTCTCTCTAATCATCGATTTTCCATTATCATCCAGGGTTTCTACTATTGTTGCGCTTGGAATAAGGCCAGACTGCTCCATCATATATGTACTGAACTCAGTATGCCCTTTGCGCCTGGAAAAATAGCCTTCAGTTGCAATCAAAAGATGTACGTGCCCTGGAGTCCTGAACTGCTTTCCAAAATCGGATGAAGTAAGGCCCTGCTTTCTTATATTGCCTACAAATTCAGCAAATTGCCTTATTGTTGTGGCTCTGTCAATATCAGAAATTCCTGTAAAAGTATCCCTTGAATTGATGGTAATTGAAAATGTGCTATTTTTGTCATATTTCATATCCGAGGCGTCAAGAATTGATTTGTCCATATTCAATGATTGCTTATACAGGTCTTCTATATATGGCATATTAAGCAAATTTGCATCTTCCTCACGTATTGTTGTGCATATAAGCCCGCCTCCATCTTTCCTCATAATCCTTACAAAGTCCTTTGTCATGTACTGTGAGGGAATGACAATATCTGTTTCACCTTCTCTCTCCTCATTGTCAAAAATGAGCACGGGTTTTCCATTTTTGAATGATTTAATAGCATCAGAGTACATAGTGCAGTATTGCATCTAATTATTTAATATTTTAGTAACTACTCAAAATTAATTATATTTTTTGACTTAAAATAATGTCTTTTAGTTACTATCTGGTATTCGTTTAAATAAACGTTTTTGAAGTATATATACTTCATGCTAACTTTAATGCCTGCTTTTTCCAGGAATTTTAAAGGATTGTCAATTGCAAAGTTCATTATTTGCCCGGGGCTAATATAAGTTTTAAATCTCTGGTACCTGTAAAGAAAATCCATTTCTGAGAATATATCTGGCTCTGTTATGAATACATTGTCTGTACCCAGCATCAATTCAATACCTGATTTTATAAATTTCCCATAATCAGGGCGCTTACCATAAAATATATTCGACCTTGGAGTAATGGCCACAGGTATGTGTCTTTGCCTTATTTTATTTAAATCATCGATTTCCGCTGCTATTCCATGTATCAGTAAATCAGGTTTAAGATCAAGTATCTTATCAATATCCTCTCTAATATTTTCACTGAAATGAAGAGCCATAATTTTGTGTTTTTTTATTGCAATTTCACTGGTATTTTTTGCCTCTTCATATTCAATATCTGAAATTGAACTTAATCCAAATCCATCTGAACCGTCGATAATATTTTCTATATTATCGGTTTTATATGGCCTTCCAAGAATTACTGGCCTGATATATCTCTTTCTTGCGTTGCTGGCCATGCTGATACCGGAAAGCCCACTTTCCCTGAAATCAAAATAAGCCAGTGTACCAATATCTTCCATATATCTGTTTGAATTACTTATACCGCCAATTATTGTTTTCTTGGAAGCTCTTTCCAGCTCCCTGTGTTTCAGACCTCCAGGCCCAACTATTTCAGGCAGTGAACCCTCTGGCTCAGCAGAGATAAATGAGTCACCAGTATGAATGTGTGCATTAACTGGCATGGGTATTATAGTTCCATTAAGGGCATTATTTGAAATCCTATCTATAAATTCAATAATGTTATTTCCAACACACAACGTACCACGCCTCATTTTGCCTTTATAGTAAATATTTCCCGTAAATTTCATGCATTTACACCACAATTATTGGTTTAGCCATCATGAATGATATTTTAATATTTAAGTAGTTACTAAATTAATATAATTATTTATTAATTATAGATCACTTATAAAAATTATTTTATATTTTATTACTATTTTTTAGGTAATATCCCAAAATTGTTATATTAAATAAGAATTGCAGTTCATGCTGCCATATATTATAATCAACGTTGCAATGTCACTGAACGGTAAAATATCTTCCAAAGCTGGAAGTTATAAAATATCGAGCAGTAATGACATGAAACGGGTCATGAAAATCAGAAAATCAGTTGATGCTGTGCTTGTGGGTGCCAACACAGTGGTTATTGACGACCCTCTTCTTAAAGGTTCGGCAAACCGGATAGTTCTGGACGGACAGTTTAAAATGTCTGAAAAGTTCAGGATATTTGATGGAAGTATCAATACATATATATTTTCACAAAAAGATAAGAACATACCAGGTGCCAGAACTGTTATGATAAACAGTACAGATATAATGAGAATTATGGAAAAAGCCTGTGACCTGGGCATGAAAAGAATACTTGTTGAAGGTGGTTCTAATGTTATATTGCAATTTTTGAAAGCGAAATTATTCAATGAATTTTATATATATTTAAATCCGGGATTGCTGCTTTCAGGCAAGTCATTATTTCCTGATCTGGATATAATTGATATAGATTATACAATTACTGCTTTAAACAGAGGAATTCTTTTAAGCATAAAAAGTATACACATCTGATAAATATGGACAGTAATGGATTTTTAAGATTAAAATGGGCAAGAGACCATATGCCAGTTTCAGCCAGCATAAGGGAAAGATTTCTAAAAGAAAAACCATTGAAAGGAATAAAAATTGCAATGGCACTCCATGTGGAAGCAAAAACAGGGATATTTGCACTGCTGCTTACTGAGGGTGGTGCAGAAGTACGCCTTGCTTCCTGCAATCCTTTAAGTTCAGATGATAGTGTAGTACAGTCCTTAAAGGAGGATTATAATTATAAGGTTTATGCGAAGAAAGGTGAATCTGAAAAAGAGTATTATGAAAATATAGAAAAGACCCTAGAAACTGCCCCGGATTTAATTATAGATGATGGTGGAGACCTTACAAATCTTGTTTCCTCAAATCCAGAACTTGTTAAACATATTATGGGAGGGAATGAGGAAACAACTACAGGAGTGGTCAGGCTAAAAGCAATGGAAAAGGCCGGTGCTTTAAAATTCCCTATGTTTGATGTAAATGATGCACAGATGAAGCACTTCTTTGATAACAGGTACGGTTCTGGCCAGAGTGCACTAGACGGCTTTATGAATGCTACAAATATTCTTATAGCAGGAAAAAACGCACTTGTTGCAGGATATGGATATGTCGGCAAGGGCGTTGCAATGAGATTAAAAGGCATGGGGGCCAGAATTACAGTTACAGAAGTTGATCCTGTAAAGGCTATAGAAGCAGTCATGGACGGATTTACCGTTGATAAAATGAACAGTGCAATAAGATACTGTGATTTAGTTTTTACTGCTACAGGAATGAAAAATGTGGTGAGCTATGATGACATGCTTGTTGCCAAAAAAGGCATAATAATGGGAAATGTTGGCCATTTTAATAATGAAATCGATTATTCCTCACTTGAAAAAAACAGTATTGAAAAAACACAGGTAAGAAATATGGTTACTGAGTATAAACTGGAAAATGGCAATACCGTTGATTTAATATCAGATGGAAGACTTTTAAACCTTGCTGCAGGACAGGGGCATCCTGTAGAAATAATGGATTTAAGCTTTGCACTTCAGGCGCTTACAGCTGAATACATTGTAAAAAACCAAAAAAAATTGTCAAAAAAAGTGTATCCAGTACCGGAGGAAATAGATATAGAAGTTGCAAAAATTGCACTTGCATCAATGAATTTCAAAATAGACAGTTACACTGAAGAACAGTTAAAATATTTAAACAGCTATCAGGAAGGTACATAAATTTTTATATAATTTAAATATAAATATACATGAAAATAGCGGCTGTAATAATTGATAATGAAAGGCATCTTGCACTTTTCAATGAAGGGAAAATTTCCCTTTTAAATGATTATGGAATTAAGGCTAAATCTCTCTCAGAACTATCTGCTCAAGATTTTATGGAAATAAAAGGCATAGAGCATTTTCTGGATTATGATTTTACCTACGACTCTTTAATAGATAGAAAATCAACGCTTCTCTGCATAGGCCTGAATTATAAAAGCCATGTGGCTGAGCATTCCGATAAAAGCATTCCTGAAACTCCTGTAGTTTTTACCAAATCAAATAACACTTTCACAGGAAATGGATCTTTTGTTAATACTGGAAATGGGCTGAAAGTTGATTATGAAGGAGAATTATGTGTAATGATCGGCAAAACAGCAAGAAATGTAAAGGAAGAGGATGCATTTAATTATATACTTGGCTATTTTGCAGGAAATGATGTAAGTTCAAGATTGCTGCAATACAGAACTTCACAGTTCTATTTAGGCAAAAGTATGGATAATTTTTATCCCAATGGTCCTTATATTTCAATAGATGAAATAAAAGACCCGCAAAATTTAAAAATACAAACAATTGTAAATGGCGAACTCAGGCAGAATTCAAACACTTCATACATGATATTTCCAGTTAAGAAGCTCATAAGCTATATTTCAAGCTTTATTACTTTAAGGCCAGGGGATTGCATTTCCACGGGCACACCGGCAGGAGTGATATATGGGATGCCACCAGAAAAGCAAAAATGGCTTGGCAATGGAGATAAGGTAGAAGTTAAAATTGAAGGGCTTGGAAAGCTTGAAACTGTGTTCAGGTAATATGCAATACACACTTATATTAAAACCAGATTTAAAAACAAGGCGCAAAATTACATATAAAAAGAAAAAGTTGCAGAATCTTTATGGCTATACTGGGTCTTTAAGCAATAAAGGAGTGCATATAACAATGGTATATTTTAAAAATTCACAGTTTCTTGATATAGCACCTGTTAAAAGGCTTTGTAAAGATACAATGCCATTCAGCTTTAAAATTTCCGGCATCGATTATTTTGAAAGAATTAAGAAAGATAAGAAATCTTATATTGTATTTTATAAAGTGATTCTATCAATTCAAATGGAGAAATTCCATAAAAGTTTAATTAATGCCATGGATGGCAACAGTACAGATTCAGGAAAATTTGTGCCGCATATCACACTTATAAGAAAAAATGTTAATGATGATAATATAGATAATATACTAAATATGGCAAGAAATTCTAAAATAGATAATGAATTTTTATGCCGGTACCTTATACTTGGGAAACGTTCTTCTGAGAACTCACGATGGCATTTTGAGCATCTTGATTTCCGCAAGATTTAAAAGGAATTTACAATAACAAACTATGAAACGTATTGTTCTTATAATAATGGATGGACTTGGAGACAGGCCTGATAAGGAATTACAGGATAAAACAGCATTGCAGGCAGCAAACAGGCCAAATCTTAATTATCTTTCTTCGCAGGGTGTTACCGGCTTGATGTCGCCTGTATCATTCGGCATAAGGGCAGGTTCTGATACGTCCCATCTTTCTATCCTTGGATACAATCCACATGAATATTACACAGGCCGTGGGCCATTTGAAGCGCTTGGCCTGGGAATCGATTTAAAGCCTGGAGATGTTGCATTCAGGGCAAATTATGCATCTGTAAAAAACAATGTTATAGTTGATAGAAGAGCAGGAAGAATCCGAAATACAGAAGAACTTTCAAAAGAACTTGAAACGGAGATTGATGGGGTAAAATTTACTGTAAAATCAGGAGTTGAACATAGAGCTGCAGTGGTTATGAGAGGGCATGGACTGTCCGATAAAATTGCTGACACAGATCCACATTCTATTAATTCTCCTCCATTAAATGCAAAGCCATTATCGGAAGAAGCTAATTTTACGGCAAATGTAATAAATAAATTTTTGGAACGGTCAAGAAGAATCCTTTCAAATCATCCTTTGAACAAAAATTTGATTTCAGAAGGAAAACTTCCAGCAAATGAGATTATGCTCAGAGGTGCCGGGACAATGCCAGCACTTCCATCCTTCAAAGAAAAATATGGTTTAAATGCCGCATGCATTTCAGGCACGCCATTAATACGTGGTATAGCAGGGCTTGCTGGATTTGATATTCTAAATGTTGACGGTATGACCGGAAGAATAGATACGAACTATAATAATATAATTTTAAAAGCTGTATCATCTTTAGAAAAATATGATTTTATACTCATAAACTTCAAGGGAACAGATATAGCGGGGCATGACAAAAAACCGGAGTTAAAAAAACAGGTAATAGAAAAGGTTGATTATGTAATTGCTCCATTGACAAAAATGCTGAATGATACTCTTATAGTTGTAACAGGAGACCACAGCACCCCCTGCTCATATGGTGACCACACTGGAGATCCTGTCCCGATACTTTTTGCAACAGATGGAATAATAAAAGACAATGTAAATACATTTGATGAACTTAGCGTTTCCATCGGATATTATAAAATTACAAGCAATGATATAATGCCATTGATAATGTCCTATTCAGACCGGTCAGAAAAATACGGTGCCTGATATTTTATAATATATTTATCAATTTATCCGTTTTTTCAACATTATACTGTTCCATTTCATTGCTCAAATAAGATTCACTGAAAACCGCCCTTGCGTCCTTTAAGAGTATATCAAGATCATTATACCTGGAACTGTAATGGAACAGGAATAATTTTTTAACGTTTCCCTGTAAAGCTATTTCTGCTGCCTGCCTGGCTGATGTATGGCCATACTCGTTTACCATGGGCTCCATGGAGGAATCCATTGTGGTATCATGTATAAGTACATCTGCTTCTCTTGCAAATTCTGGCATTTCTGGAACTGGCCTTGTATCTCCAGTATATACAATTTTTCTGCCCTTTTTTATTCCCATTGCCATGTCTTTCAATTTATATTCCTTACCGTTTATTTTTACGGAACCGTTATTTCTAAGTTCTTCCAGTTTGTATACAGGAAATCCTGCCTGGTCAACCTTTTTTCTGTCTATTTTCACAAGATCCTTCTCTTCCAGGGAATATGAGAGCGACGGAACTGTATGATTATTTGCAAGAGTTTTTACAGTAAATTTTCCAAAATCATATGAAGTTCCTGGCCTGGTTTCATAAACGTTTACGTTGTAACTGATTTTGCCATAGCCAAGATGCATTGCACCGCGGATAAAATTTACTGCTCCAACTGGACCAAAAATATTTAGATCTTCAGTTCTTCCAAGGAAAGATAAAGAATTCAGAAGTCCAGGAAGCCCAAGAAAATGATCTGCATGGAAATGCGATATGAATATGTTCGAAATGGACATAAAAGAAACGCCACTTTTCATGAACTGTTTTTGAGTTCCTTCACCGCAGTCAAAAAGGTTAAGCATGTCATCAACCTGAATTGCAACTGCAGGCAGGCCTCTTCCAGGTTTGGGCATGGAACCTCCGGTGCCGAGAAAAGTTATCCTGATATTTGAAGCCATAATTATGTATTGCAGGCTAATATATTATTTTTAATAAATTAATTATATAACATAGGCATATAATATTATGATAAATCAGGAAATAGAAATAAAAAACAAAAAATATCAGTATATTAATGAAAAGTTAGGAAAAAAAGCTCCAATGATAATTGTAAAAGGCGATAATGGCTATATCATGTGCGGGTATCTTAACATAGATGCAGCAAACTCCCTTGGAGACGTTGCAGTCAGGGTATCCGGTGTTAATGATATCAATGATGTGCTTAATAGTAAGGTAAATTCATGTACTGACAATGCAAAGAAGCTTGGAATAGAGCCCGGTGACAATATAATGGATATTATAGATAAATTGTAGAAATATGGTAAACCGGTAATCTTATATATCGGATTACCATATATAATTATGGCAACAGAAAATAATGAAAACGCAGAAAATGGTGAAGACGAGGAAGTAATAAGAAAGACAATATCCATTAAAGGTGTAAGTGCAGATATTTATAAGAGAATCCAGAAACTTTCCAGTGACACGGGAAAAACAATAGGTCAGGTTACTGATGATGCTTATAAATCATTTATGGGTACTGTTGAGAATACAAAACATCTTTCCGAAGGATTTATGAAAGGCGTGAAGGAAGGTTCCTCACAGTTCATTGAGAATATAAAAGAGCTGGAAATTACAGGTGATGACCTTAAAGAAATTGGCAGAAAGGTGATATTTAAAAACATAGAGAGTTTAACATTTAAAGATATTGACAATGAAACTTTCGATAAATATGTGAATGCTATTGTAATGGTTAAAACTGTAACTATACCAAAGAATCTTAGCAAGGCAAAGATTCTTGTAAAGGGAAATTTCATTGACAAAATAATTCAATAAATTTTTTTATCTTTATAAAAGAATGTGTTTTCAACATCAGAAATTATAGCATCATAATCTTTCTTATCTTCTATAATATAATTATAAATTTCAGTATGGAGAGGCAACCAATATTTTTCAATATAATCCGGCTCTACGGATTGGATGAATTTATTGTTTACCCTGAAAATGCTGTCGGTAACTTCCGAATTAACGGTTTCTGGATCTTTCCAGTACCCTTTCAGGTATGAATTAATAACAGTTTCAATTATATCAACAATATTTTTCTTTGTGACTTCTTCTGCATTATGAACTTCTGATAGAGTTCCTTTTAATAATTTATCGTATTTTTTGTAATTTATTTCTGGAAATTCAACATTAAAAAATTGCTCAAGCAGTGTTATTTCTTGATATCCACTTTTATGCTCCTCGAAATTTTTCCTGGAAGTGTAAGTTATTAGTAAATTTTTCACCTGTAATTTCTTCACATATTCAATAAACTCATCATAGCTATATCCAATAGTATTTTCATGCATTTTTCTGAGAGTTGAAATAATTACCATATTTCCATATACAGTAATTGGATTTAAAATTGAGTACTGCCATAACAGCACTGCCTGATGCATTCTGTTTATTCCTAACACCTTGAATTTTTAATAGATTTGCGAGGATTAGCATAATATGACATATTTGCTTTTTTAATATAAAAAAACACGAAACAAGGATAAAGTTACGGCATTTTATGTTAAAATGTTTTTATGAAGTAAATTATTGTCATAAATATGAAAGATAAGTATTTATACACATAATTATTATTAATATTGATGAAAATGTCAGTACTAGGTGAAAAAACAGAGGCTGGATTAAAGGAACTTTTAACAGCCAACGCAGAGGACCATATGAGACTGAATGCAGCAGCAAGCTACTTTGAGAAAATGGGAGATGCAAAAACAGCAAATGAACTCAGGGGCAAAGCAAATGTTGAGCTTGGCCATTTTAACGCCATATTTGCCACTCTTGTAAAATATGAAGGAGTAAAAGGGATTGTTAACGATATGGCCAGAGAAGAAACAGAACAGCATGTTTCTGAATATACAAATGTTGCCAATGCTGCAAAAGCAGAGGGGCATGATGATATAGAAGCAATGCTTTGTGCATTCTCAGAACAGGAAAAGGGAATAGCCGAAACCCTTAACATGGTAGGAATGAAACAAATGATCTCAGACATGGCCAGAGAAGAAACAGAACAGCATGTTTCTGAATATACAAATGTTGCCAATGCTGCAAAAGCAGAGGGGCATGATGATATAGAAGCAATGCTTTGTGCATTCTCAGAACAGGAAAAGGGAATAGCCGAAACATTAAACAGGACAAAAAGAGCTTTCTAAATTTATTTTATTTATTGATATATTTTTTAATTACATGAATTGGAATTTTTGATTTTAACATCTTGCTTATAAAGTCTTTTGTACTCTCATTAATTTTTTCATCCATAGCTTGCATATCAAAATATTTGAGTTCCAGAGTATCAGACCCTGCTTTCTCTGACCCCTCTTCCCGAATGCAGATATAATCCATGATAATATAATGAAAATTTTCTGTAATAATTTCAGAAATGCCTGCCAGTTCACCAACATTTACAATCAATCCTGTTTCCTCCAGCATTTCCCTTTTTAATCCCTCTTCCAGTGTTTCATTTAATTCCAATTTTCCTCCTGGAATGGCCCATTTACCACGGTCCGGCTCATCTCTTCTTTTGCCAAGCAATATTTTGTTATCTTTTATTATTATGCCGCCAATAGCAATTTTAGGATATCTTTTCATAAATTAGAATCGATTTTTGCTATTTATAATTTTAACCAATGAAGAAAAATATCAATTATTAATACATAGAAAAATTTAAAGCACTAAAAATATAACATTATCCTACAAATTTCCTCAACTGAGCCAGTTCACAAATATTTTGCCGCACTTCATCGAATTTTTTATTTTTAAAAGCCATAAGCAATAGTGTTGTATACAATATGTGTTTCTGGGTATTATATGAAGTATCTGTTGGAACCCCAATATTATTTTCTACGTATCTAATATCTTCCTTTATCATTTCAATTATATTATCATCTACCTTCCATATATCTTTCAGGTAAGAAAGCGCGCCATAATTGAAATATTTCGCACTGGTTCTGATATCATATTCCATATGGCGGTATAATTTTTTTAATATGTTTTGATATTCGTCAGGCATTTCGGATAATGATGCTATACCAAGTATTTCCGGTGGTATGCCTATAGAGTAAAGTGCCCCAACGAATGCTATTGCACGGGGTAACCTTGCGGTTCCGGTACTCCTTGAATAGCCAAATAATCCAGTATGCAATTTTCTTGCCCTCCTTTTTGGAAGGTAAAGTGTGATATCGTTAATTGGCTGTACCAGCCCCTCAATAGTCCTCTGGAATCTCCTGGAATATATATCAACAATGGCCTTTAATGCCTTTTCATGTTCCACATCCATTATTTCAGTTTCTTCTGGAACGTGTTTATTTATTAGCGATATCGCCCTTTTAACAACATTTTCATCATAATCATACCTGAAGGCAGATTGAACAGAGAAAGTATAGTAAGAATTATACTCTTCCAGGGATTTTGCAATATTTTCCGGCCCCAGATTTCCTCTGAATGGCGATGATCCTGCTCCTATTATTGGATAGGTTTCCATTCCAGTATCTTTTGAGATTTTGCTTATTTTTGATGCTGCGTATTTGGAAAGTAATGTTGCCGGGATCATTCCATAATTCATTGCAGGATCCGATCTTGCAATAAAAATTCTCATATATTCTGGCTTAACAATTGAATGATATTTTTTAATTATTGATTCTATATTGTAAATTGAGTCCTTATCTTCTATAAGGGGAATAATATTAATCTTTCTGGGCAAAACTTCCCCGGTTACATCCTTTGAATATACATCTTCATAGAGATTTATATTTTCTGAATTTACGATTCCTTTTTCATAAAATTTTACTACATTGAGCATACTCCTGTAATCTGTGGTAAATGGAAGTATGACCTCAAATATGGGTGCTATTCCATTATTGAATATCCTGTTTGCAACATCATAATTCAATGGTATGCTGTTTAATGTTTCATTCAAAATCTTTCTCTCAGCACCTTCAATTAATGGATTTGGAACTCTGTAAGTGAGAAAAATATCTCTGCCCAGAACATTATTCTGGAAAAACTCTTTGTCCTTTGCGAACAATTTTCTTATTACATGTGTATCAACATCCTTGCCCTCTGCATCCCACATAACTTCTTTTATTCCAAGTTTTTTGTAAGCTATGTAAGCTTCTTCAATTTCATCTTCGTTTGTGATTACGTTTTTGCTGGAACTCCATGAAGGCATAATTGCGTTATCTGGATGCTGCGTCGACATTGTCTTTGGTACCATAATTGTTAATTGCAATTAAGTACAAATATAAATTGCACTAAAATTTGACATATATCTCATTTGAATCCTTTGCGTATAATTGTTTTAAGCATGTTCCAGTACCAAAAATAGAGTTTTGCCATTAAAATAAATATCCGCAATTAACAGTTTACATTGAGTTTTTCAAATTATTCTCTGGCCGGTGGAATGTTTAAATATTCTTTATTAATGATATTGCAAATGTCAGAAACTGATGAAATATTGAATTATCTTAATATTAAAAGCCAGGATGAACTGTTTAATGATATACCGGATGAAATGAAAGTATCAATTAACCTGGGAGAACCTTTAGATGAATTATCCCTGATTCAGCTTATTGAAGATCTGGGCAAAAAGAATATAACAGACAATATGAATTTCCTGGGAAATGGGATATATGACAGGTTTATTCCACCACTTGTTGATGAAATTATAGGAAGAAATGAATTTCTCACATCTTATACGCCATATCAGCCAGAAATATCTCAGGGAATTCTGCACTCGCTTTTTGAGTACCAGAGCATAATATCTGATCTGACAGAGATGGATGTTACCAATTCCTCCATGTACGATGGCTTTACATCACTGGCTGAAGCAGTGAGAATGGCATACAGGATCAATGGGAAAAATGAGGTTTTAATTCCTGAAAACATATATAAATCACAGTTAAGCATAATAAAAAATTACACTGCAGGATTGAATTTAAATCTTATTACATATGGCTTTGGATCTGATGGGTTTATGGATCTTGAAGCCTTAAAAGGCAAAATTACAGACAAAACTTCGGCAATATTAGTTGCAAACCCGAACTTTTTTGGGCTTATTGATGAAAACGCATTCCATGTCAACGAGATAAAGAAGGATTCTATTTTAATAACATATTATGACCCCATATCTCTAGGGTTAATAGTGCCACCAGGACAATATGGCACCGATATTGCAGTTGCAGAAGGTCAGCAGCTTGGAATACATATGAATTACGGTGGGCCGCTTCTGGGATTATTTTCATTTAAAAAAGAATATGTGCACCGATCTCCAGGAAGAATAATCGGACTTTCAAAGGATAAACAGGGAAGAAAGGCATTTGTTATGACATTGCAGGCACGTGAACAGCACATACGCCGTGCCAGGGCCATGAGCAATATATGCTCGAATCAGGCACTTCTTGCAGTGGCTTCGCTTGCATACCTTTCTATTTTAGGTTCAGATGGCCTAAAAAAAATAGCACTGATTACAATGAATAAGAGCAAAAAACTGAAGAAAGAACTTGGATCCAATGGAGTTAAGCCTGTCTTTGAGGGCATTAACTTCTCAGATAATTTATTCTACTTCGACAAGCAGGATATACTTGGAAAAAATAATGTTTCAGGGGGAATTAAACTGTCACAATTATCCGAATACAGTGGTTATAAAAATTCTTCGTTTTTCTCAGTTACTGAAAAAACATCTGATAAAAACATAGAAGAACTTGCAAAAATAATAGGTGATTAAAATGTACAGGCAGGCTCGTTATGATGAGGATTTTATAAACCAGTTTAACACTGGCAATGATTTTTATATGAATGATGTTGAAGATAGTTACCCTGAAAGAATAAAAAGAAAATTTTTAAAGCTTCCGAATGTCAGAAGTGTGGATGTGTCAAGGCATTTTACCAGGCTTTCAGAAATGAATTACTGTGTCGACCTTGGAATGTACCCATTAGGATCATGCACAATGAAATTCAACCCAAAATACGCGGACTATGCAGCATCCATTAAAGATTTCCAGAATATTCATCCACTGGAAGATGAATCAAAAATACAGGGAACTCTTGGTGTAATGTATAACTTGCAGCAATTTCTGGTAAAAATATCGGGAATGGATTATGTAACACTGCAGCCATCCGCAGGGGCACATGGAGAATTTACCGGAATTCTTATTGTAAGAAAATATTTTGAAGCAAATGGAGGTCTTGAAAAAAGAAATGAAATAATAATACCGGATTCCGCACATGGAACGAATCCTGCATCGGCCGCCATGGCCGGTTTCAATGTTGTTGAAGTGCCATCAGATCAGAATGGGCTTGTTGATATTGATGCTTTGAAAGCAGCAATTACAGATCATACAGCTGCATTTATGATAACTAATCCAAATACACTGGGAATTTTCGATGGCCAGATCCTCGAAATTGCAGATATATTGCATAAAAATGGTTCATTGCTTTATTACGATGGGGCAAATTTCAATGCAATACTTGGAATAACAACACCGGGCATAATGGGATTTGACATAGTTCATTTTAATCTTCACAAAACTTTTGCTACACCACACGGTGGAGGAGGGCCGGGTTCAGGGCCAGTGGCTGTAAAATCTTTTCTTAAAGAATTTTTGCCGGTTCCTGTAATTGTAAAAAATAATTGTAAATACTCGCTTTACTATGGAAATAACAATAGCATAGGGAAGGTATCTTCATATAATGGTTCATTTGGGGTAATACTCCGTGCATTAGCATATGCATTGAAGAATGGAAACAACCTGAGTGAAAATGCAAAGAGGGCAGTAATGAATTCCAATTATATGGCGAAAAAACTTTCAAAATCCTATGATATACCATACAAAACACTGAAAAAACACGAATTTGTGCTTTCAACAGTGAATACGGGCAGAAAGGCACTTGATATTTCTAAATTCATACTGGATTATGGAATACATTCACCAACAACTTATTTTCCACTTATTGTAAAGGAAGCAATGATGATTGAGCCAACAGAATCTGTAACAAAGAAAGATATGGATTATTACATTGAAGTAATGGAGAAAGCATTATCTGTGCCTGAAGATGATTTGAAAAATGCACCTGTTAACACCTCTGTTGAAAGAATAGATGAAATTGCCGCCGCAAGGAATCTTGTATTGAAATGGTTGGCCAGTATGGAAAATGATTAAATAAACATAAGGTATACAAAAAAATGAAGATTGGCGAAATACAGGGAAATTTAAATAATGTCGAATTAAAAGCAAAGTTGCTTTCGGTTGATAAAAGAGAAATAACTACAACAAAGGGAGATACTGTATATTATTACGGCCTTGTAGGGGATGATACAGGCGTACTGCCATATACTGCATGGGAATTTCCATCGCCAATAAAGGCAGGCGATGTCATCCAGATAAAGTATGCAAAAACAAAGGTTTACAACGATAGAATAAGGCTGTATTTCGATTCCAAAACCGAGATTCTATTAAAGCCGGGAGAAGAAATGGAAGTTAAAAATACGTATAAAGAAGTAAAACTTATAGACCTTTCAACGAAAAACCCATTTGTTTCAGTTACTGGTAAAATCAGCAACATGTCTGGAAAAGAATATAACAAATCCGGTCAAACCTTAACCATATACAATGGCTTTATAGAAGATGATACATCCAAAGTAAGAATATCGTCCTTTGGAAAGCCGCTGGAAAACGGAAAAATATACAGGCTCGTTGGTGCAAGGGTATCTGAATTCAATAAACAGCTTGAAGTTTCTATTGGCGATAAAACAGAAGCATTTATTGAAAATGAGGAAATGAATTTTGAAAGGTTTTATAAATTATCTGAGGTTGATAACCCTGCCGGTGGAATTACTGTTATGGGATTTATAATTACCCTTGGCACAAAAAGCGGAATTATAAAGCGCTGCAGTGAATGCAATAAGCCACTGTCCACAGGCGTATGCCCAGATCATCCTGATAAGCCGACAAAACTGGATATATTTTCATATTTTACATTTGATGATGGAACAAAATATATACAGTGCATTGCAGGAAAAAACGCAGTTCTTCCATTCATAGGCATAAAGGAGGAGGAATTACCCCGTTATGCCGGTGATATTTATAAAATGCTGGAGGAAAAATTATACGGGCATGTCGTTAAAATTAATGCGGACTTTTTGAAAAACGAGGATGGCTTATCACTGAGGGTTAATTCAATAAGTAAGATTACTAAAAATGATATTATGAAAGATATGGAATTAAATGAGCGGGTGAAATAATGGCATACATAAAGAGGGAGAACTCATACTGGGTATTTTCACGGGAATTAAAGGATTCAAACAGGCTCGAAGGAGAAGAGAAGAGACCATATGTTATAACTCCACTGGGCACAAAATTGAAGCGAATACTGGTAGCTGGAATAATTACATACAAAAGTTCAGACGACCGCATGGTTAAGATTACTGTTGCCGATTATATCGGTTCATTTTATATGGTAGCATTTAAAACAGGATTCAGCAGCGAAATGGCCGAAGATCTGGATAAATTTAATGTAAATGACCTGGTTATGGTAATGGGAAAAGTAAGTTCATTCAAAACTGATGAGGGCATCTTTTATTTTTCTGTAAATCCGGAACTGATAAAATCCATATCGGAAACAGAACGTTACTTCTGGGGTATAAGAAGTTCCTACGTTGCAAAAAGAAAAATACTTGGTATTATGGAGGCAATGAAGGATGAGGCATCCACTGAAGAGACGCTTGCTAATCTTGGATATTCGAAGGAAGAAGCAGAAGATGCCATAAGGGCCAGGGAATTCTACTCTGATTATAATTTTACATCTTTCCTGGATGCAATATCAGCCATTAACTTTGAATCACCCACAATGCCTGAAAATACGCCAGATAATAATTTGGAAGCACCAGAAAGCAAGGAAAATGCGGAAAATGCACCTTCTGTTCCCGCTTTCAATGTTGATGCATTTATACTTGAATATATCAACAGCAATGACATGGGGCCTGGCTGCAAATATGATGATATAGTTATTGCATCCTCAAATAAGGGAATACCCAGGGAGAAAGTGGATGAAACGCTGAATTCACTTGGTTCCAATGGTGACATTTACGAGGTATCATTGAAAAGATACAAAGCACTTTAATTCCAATGCCATATTTAAAATACTTTATTTTAATCTAATATATATGGTAACTCTTGATGATATAATAAAATGGCTCAGCTCAGGATCGGATAAAGCTAACTCGTTAATAGACCTGAAATGGAATATTAAGCAATCCGGAAATTATACAGCACTTCAAAACGATAAGATTCCATTTAATATTTTTCTTTATATTGACGATGAAAAAAAGAACCTCAATTTAATCGTCAGGACAGGAATAGAAACTGCCACAATAGAAAACCAGCCAAGGCTTGGAATATACAGAACACTGCTTATATTAAATGAAAAAACTGAACTGGTAAAATTCATGCTTGACGGAATAAACGAAGAAGTTATAGCAAGGGAAGATTTTGATATGTCTACTTTAACAAAAGATGTCCTCAATACAGGGCTTAACACAATACTGGCTGCTTTTTACCTAATGGTAAAGGCACTTAATCTTGAGGATGAATTCAATTCAAGCATTGTGGAAAGAACTGCAATGATGATACAGGATATGGCAAAGTCGGGAAAAACCAGGGACGAGATTAAAACATATCTTGTCTCTTCGCTGGGATTGAATGATAATGATGCAGATAAACTTATATCAGAAGTACTCAATGCTGGATCAGTGCCAAAAAATATGTATGAATGAAGAAGCAGTTAAATTTTATTAATAATGAATTTTATATTAATTTAA
>NZ_JBBIRC010000005.1:0-48160 GCF_037442045.1 Ferroplasma sp.
GTATCATTGAAAAGCTTGTTTCTGCCTTCTTCTGTAGAAACATCTGCAACAGAAAGAATTCCTCTCGAGGCTTTATTTACCTCTTTCAATACTTCATTTCCTTCATCCACATGCTTTCTAACATTGATTACAACCTTTGCGCCGGATGCGGCGAATTTAATAGCAATAGCTCTCCCGATTCCTCTACCTGATCCTGTTACAATGCATACTTTATTATTTATATCATACATGTTTTCACCTTAAGTTTATTGATTTCCTGCATCTAATTAATTTTAATGCTTACTTAAAGTTTGTTTACTGGCAATAACCATATTATAAAAAATAAAAAGTTCAATGATATTGATATTATAAGATATTAATACATACTTTATTGCCTTAATATTCTTTCATTACTATTCTTTCTTTATCTTCTGTAAAAAATCTGATGGATAGTGTAACAATATTGCTGTAATTTCACTAAGCCCTGTACAATCTTTAATCAACCTCCATATTTATATATTTCCTTCCTGTAACCCATTCTTCATTGATATCCATCATTATTGCTGTTGCCAGTCTCATTAATGAGTTCTCTGAAGGGAATGCACCTATTTTCTTTGTCCTTCTTTTTAATTCTTCATTCAATCTTTCTATTACATTGGTATTCCTTAATCTTTTATAATTTATATTTCCAAATACCTTATAATTGTATAATGAAGGATAATACTTTTCAAACATTTCAGCCTCTTTTACAAATCCATTCTCTATGAGTTTATCCTGTGCTTCACCTACTAATGCTTCATTCTCCAGTGCTTCCTTTACTATCAGTGATACACTCTTCCATTTATTGTCTGGAATAAGCTTCTTCAGGTTTCTAAGGAAATGGACATGGCAGTACTGCCATGATGCACTGAATGACCTTGTTG
This sequence comes from Ferroplasma sp., assembly GCF_037442045.1. Classification (GTDB taxonomy): domain Archaea; phylum Thermoplasmatota; class Thermoplasmata; order Thermoplasmatales; family Thermoplasmataceae; genus Ferroplasma. The sequence goes on from NZ_JBBIRC010000005.1 coordinate 903, forward strand.
TTCTTCCATTATTCCCTTATGGCCATCTGATATTACCATCTCCACTCCAGTTAATCCTCTATCCTTTAAATCATCAAAGAATAATCCCCAGTTAACTGTGCTCTCTGAATCATATAATCTGGAAGACAATATTTCCCTTTTCCCTTCACTGTTTATTCCGATACATATGTATAATGCCTTATTTCTGCATCTGCCATCTTCCCTTACCTTAAAGTATGTGGCATCTATGTATATGAATTTTACAGGTTCATCTATTTTTCTTTCCAGAAACTGTTTAACCTTAACATCAAGCTCAGAGGACAGTGAGGAAACATATGATGCTGATACATTCTCCAGGCCTAAAGCTGCTACTACATTTCTTACATTCCTGGTAGAAACACCATTTATGTATGATTCTAATATGACTGAGTCTATAGCCTTTTCCACTCTGGAATACCTTTCAAATACTTTAGTTTCAAATGGGAATTCTCTTACCTGTGGCTTGTTTAATTGTAATACTCCATCAACTGTCTTTAATGACCTTGTTCTTGTCCCATTCCTGTGTGCTTTTCTTTTAATGGTTCTTTCATAAGGGTCTGCTGATATCTGTATATTAGCTTCTTCCTCCATTACTGTATTTAAAAACCATTCTACTAGCTGTTTCTTTCCTTCCTTTCTGTCAAGCAGAAAAGTATTTATTAACCCTTTCAATATTTCAAACTGGTCCTGCATTTTTATTACCTCCTAAATCTTAATTATGCAGGGCCTTATCAATTTTACAGCAATTACATTACACTACCTTTTTCTAAATTATCTAAAGTTTATCGGATTATTGGTTTATATTACATTATTTGTATAAAACAAGTATCAGTTTTTGGAATCAAGTAAAGGTAATATCTCTACTGTCAAAAGCTGAAATTATATAAGGTATATAAAAATTAATATTAAGCAATAAAAATAAGATTAGAGATCTGCATAAATTAAACTCAAAAATAGGTATAATGAAAATATTAATACAAAAGCATTGATAACCATAATTAAACATTTATTTTTTAATGAACACAAGAATTTGAGTATTTTTTGTTATTCTAATTATCTTAATAAAATAAATGAGCCCGCCGGGATTCGAACCCGGATTATAGGCTCCGGAGGCCTATATGATAATCCGTTACACCACGGGCCCTATGACTTATATCCGATATCCCTCAAGAATTTTCTGCGCTTTTCCTTATCTGCATTGGATTCAACACCAACAGGTGAATACCCATCTGCAACTCCAATAATTGCATTAGTATTCTCGGTTCTGGCAAGTATTACCTTGATTGGATTAGAAGTTGCGGCAAATATAGTTCCTACTTCCTGGCTCATCTTTAGCTGCGGGAGAATGCTTATTGGAAAGGCATTTTTCAATAATATAATAAAAGTATGCCCTGCAGAGATATTTTTAATATTATTTATACTATATTCTATTAATTCTTTATTGTTGCCTTCGTAACGTATTAATTTATCACCGGAAGCTTCTGAAAATGCAAGTGCGTATTCACAGTTTGGGATTGTTGTTTTTATAATTTCATTGATGTCTTCAATAGTTTTAATAAAATGCGAATAGCCTAAAATAATATTTATTCCCTCTGGTTTTTCGAGCTCCACTGCATTTATTTCCATATATGCTAATTGAATGAACAGATATTAATTTAATGCTCTCACTGTTTCATGAAGCGGAATAGCATAATTGTGCCTGCCAGGCCCAGTAAACTTACGATCATCAGTGGAATTGCAACAGCAGGACCAAGGAAATGGGAAAAATAATAATATATGTAAATGGTGATGGCGCTTTGAACCATGAATATAAAGCTAAATCCAAAAATTTGAGAAAATATTCGCGCTCTGGATTTTCTGTAGTACCCAATAAAATAAATTAAAAGCACAGAAAGTGCAATTAATTCGATTGCCGCAATAGCTATATCAGATGTCCAGAAGATTTCCATATGCACCCCTTTATTTTCATTTAATTATTAAATATATATTAAATTTTTTTATTCAAGAGACTATAGTTTTCCAGCACCTGTTATATGGAATGTTTCACTTATTATTTCGTAGTTCACATTATTTGAAGAGTGCGCTGTGTTATAGTATTCTATGCTGTATGTTGTATTAATGTACTGGAATGCATGTGTTGCACTGTTTTGAACAACAAACTGAGTGAAATTGGCTGTTACAGTTGCAGTATTCCCATTTATAGTTATTATAGGGTTATTTGTAGTATTAGTAGACGCATAGAACCATACTGCCTGCCATGCAGTAAAGAATTTATTCCATGTTGAATTTATTGCTGATGTTCCATTGTAAGTTCCATTTAATGGGCCACCTATCCAGTGCAACGTTGCATTGTTATCATACTGTGTCATAATTAGGGATGAATTCTCAATAGCTATCTGATTCCAGTGTTCGGTTGCAAGTTCATTTGCATCATTTACCTCTAACTGCTTTTTTTCTTTTGCTATGCCAGAGCTGTCCAGGTAATAGACACCGATAAATGCACCTGCAAATATTATTGTCAGGGCTATAAATATAGCCGAAATTATTTTCCAATTCATTTTTATCGATTGTCAATTTCCATCTGGTTATAAAAATATATTTCAAAATAATGTACAATTAAGATACAAATTCCATGCAAGTTCTTCAAACCCAGCTTACAGGCACCTTATTTATTTTTTAAATGTTCCATTATCGATTGATAATTCTTCTGATAATAGTCGGAAAGAAAATATACACTACCATATCCATTTCCTTCTTTTTGAACCACGGCATTATCCATTAAAATCTTGATGTGATGCTGTACCGTTCTGTAGTTTATTTTTAAAGTTTCAGCAATTTTATTGAGATTTTCAGGATTGTCTTTCAGAATTTCCAGAATCATTGTTCTTGTAGGGCCACCACGTGTTGCAATAAGCAACCACCACAAAATTCTGTGAAATTCGTCGGGGAAATTCATAAATTGGTTATATTTATAATAACTTAAATATTGCCATCAAAGAAATTTTGAATGCATAAGTGGAATTAAAATTTGATAAATTTATTCTTTGGCCTTCATATTAAATTCACCTGCATCCCTTAAAATTTCTGGCCTTTTAATTCTATAGTACAGAGTTACAACAATTCCACCAACCAGTATCCATAATATTGTTACGATAAATGATATAAAATAAGCATCATTAAGTGCACTTGGTGTCACAAAATATTTTTTAAATATATCAGCCATTGTAAAATAAAGAACGACAAGCCCAACGATAGTAGCAATTGAAGGCAATATACCGTGCTTTAAAAGATTGAATTTATTCACTCTTTTAGTATATATTGTTAGAGACGTGTTTGCAATCATGTGCACAACAATGATGGATATGCCCGTACCCGCTTCAAGAACAAATGCAGCACTCAATGGGCCAAATATAAGTCCCATAATTACATCCAGAACAAAGGAAAGGCCAGCCCATATTATAGCAGCATTTGCTGGAGAGCTATGCTTTTTGTTAATTTTGCCTATTGTTTCTGGGAATATTACATGGTCTCTGGCCGCAGAATACCACCATCGGCTCACTGCTGTAGCTTTAGAAACTCCATTAGAAAAATAACTGTTAATTGTGAACACGATCAACAGTACAAGGCCTACAGGGCCAAGATACCTGTAAAATACAGTAAGCCCTGCATCCGAATGTGCCGCAAAACCGCTAATGCTGCTTACCCCCCATCCTACAGTTAATGCATATGCTGCTGGAATTAGTGCTATGGCTGTTAAAACCATTGCAAATACTATTGATTTCCCTATATTTTTCTTTGGTTTGCTAATTTCCTCGGAAATTGTGGTAACTACACCGGAACCTGTGAAATCAAGTATTGAAAATACAGAGGCAAACATAATTGCAGAAAACCCAATACTGTATGGTCCGGTTACTTCAAAAGGTATTATTGAATTATGGGATCCTACACGTATTATAATAATTATTGAGCCAATGAGCAGAAACATAACTTCCAATATGCCTGTAATTGCAGTATAGTTCAATGAAGGGCGTATTCCGAGATATGTAACTGCAATAATAAATGCGGTGAATATTCCCGCAAATAGTATCCACAGGTATGGTATTTCCGTTATCTGGGGTGCCATCAAAAATATAAAGCTTGAAAGCCCAAGGATTCCGAATGCTGCTCCTGTAATATCATAGTACATAAAACTAAGTGCAGATATGGGCCCAAGGCCACCTTTTTCAGTAGCACCTGCTGCATATGCGTAATAGCTCCCGGAATTTGATTTGAGTTTTGATAATTCATAGGGTGTTATCATCCATAATGCATATATTATCCAGCCGATTATGACAGACATCACTGTCTGGGCCCCTGAAATAGAGAATGAAGCAACAAGCAATATTGCTATATCAGCCGCCGGCGCCACCTGCCCCAGAGATTGAAATGTTCCCTGCAAAAGCCCAACAGAGTTTCTTTTTAATTTGGTGTGCGTGATAACCATTTATACACCTGTATGTATTATCTTTAAATATTATAAAACATTTTTGTTATAAATGACTGAATTTTATATAATTATAATAGTAATATAGTGTAAAATTATCTTAAGTTTATATCTTCTGGCTTATTTCTTGGTATGCAACCAACCTGGAGGTGAAAACTGAATTTTAATTCTTTAAAATTTACCACAGGATTCAAACAGTAAAATTGGCTTCTACACAATGAAATATTATTCAATAAAATAAAAAAAATATCAATGTTTTATCAGTTTCCAGTCGCTTTTTGCAACTACCTTTCCTTTCTTTTTCTGCACATAATTATATGCAGACAAAGCTGCTGTTGCGCCCTGGCCGGCTGATATTATCGCCTGCTTGTATGGAGTATCTGTAACATCTCCGCATGCAAATATGCCCTCAGTTGAAGTTTTGCAGAATTTATCCACGGTTACCTCATTATTTTCGTTAAGTGATACTATCCCTTTAACAAAATCAGATTTGGCAATATAACCCATTTCTGCAAATACAGCCGATACTGGAAGTATTGTTTTTTCACCAGTAGTTTTGTTCTGGAAAGTAACAGATTCTACAGATTTTGTTCCATTTATGGAGTCTAAAGTGCTGTCAAAGAACATTTCCTTGTTTTTCAGGCTATTGACTGTTTCAAGAAGATCATCTTCACCAAGCAGTTTTTTTGCGTTGGTGATATAGTATACTTTCCTGGCCACAGAAGAAAGATATATCATTGCCTCAAGGGCGTGGCTCCCATTGCCTGCCACTGCGACATCCCTTCCCTTAAAGAGTGGCCCGTCACAGATGGCACAATATGAAATGCCATGGCCTTTTAATTCCTTTTCGCCGGCAACGTTTAAATCCCGGGGTGTTTTCCCAAAAGCCAGTATTAACGATAATGATGAATATTTATTGTTACCTGTTTCCACTGTAAAACTCTCTTTATTGTTTGAAATTTTTATAACTTCATCGTAAACAAACTCAGCGCCATAATAACTGGCCTGTTCCTTAAATTTGTTTGTAAGTTCAAAACCGCCAATCATATCAAATCCAGGGTAATTCTGAATATCTGTGGTAAGCAAAGCCTGCCCACCGATGTCCTTTGTAATTACAAGTGTTTTCATTCCCTGCCTTGCCGTATAAATTGCAGCGGAAAGCCCTGCAGATGCACCACCAACTATTATGGTATCATAGTGATCCATTGAACCAACCTTATGCAAGTTCCTTTATTTTTTGAACAAGAAATTCTTTTGGCACCACACCTATTGATGTGTCAACAACCTTACCATTTTTCATAAAAAGCAGTGTTGGAATGCTTTCTATTCTATAATTTCTTGCTGTTACAGGATTTTCATCCACGTTCACTTTGCCAAAATTTGCCTTATCAGAATATTCTTTTGAAAGCTCATCTACAACAGGTGACAGGTATCTGCATGGTGCACACCAGGCTGCCCACATATCTATAATCGATAATTTTGGTGAACTGACAAAAGATTGAAAATTCTTATCATTTAAATCTACAGGGCCGTTTTTTCCGGAACTTTTTCCAAATATATTGTTTTCCATTTTTATTACCTCACAACAAGTACATCATTACTCTATAGCCATGTACTTACAACTTAATTTTAAAGGAATATTTAACTGTATTGTTTAGTATTGTAAATACAATGCAATACCGTTATATAGCCTTAAACTATTTACTATTATGGGCTCATTCAATCAGATACTGGACGACAATGCATCATGCAGAGATATATTTGAATATTTCTTTGATCTGTCACCGGCCGATGTGTCGGTACTTTATTCACTGGCCAATAAAAAAGGTGAATCCCTGGAAAGCATTGCCTCAATAATGAAAAAAGAGAGGACAGCAGTCTTTCGCTCCCTTCAGAGGCTTGTCAGCACCGGGCTTGTAATCAAAAAGAAAAATATCCTGAAAAAAGGAGGTTATTACTATGTATATTTAAGGATAAGCCCGCCAAAAATTACTGAGCTGGTAAAAATAAGGGAGAATGAATTCCATTCTGCACTTGTATCCCTTTTAAAAGATATTGAAAACGATTTTAAAAATTGAATCATATCAAAAATATTAATAGGAAACAGCAATTAATAAAATAATGATCAAAATACAGACTGAGAAAATAATAACAGATGACCTTATAAATGAAGTTAGAAACAATAAGGCAGGAGCAATATCCATATTTCTGGGAACTGTGAGGTCAATTGACGAAACCTCCGATAATATTGTAGCATTAATATATGAAGCATATACCGAAATGGCAATGAAAAAAATAGAAGAGATAGTTAAAGATGCAAAACAAAAATATCCAGTGATGGATGTTGCTGTTATCCAGCGAACAGGCCGAGTAAATGTTGGAGAAGATTCAATAGGCATAGCAGTTTCTTCCGAACACAGATCAGATGCTTTCCGTGCATGTGAATATATAATCGATAAAATAAAGGTTTTGCCGCCAATATGGAAAAAGGAAGTTTATTCATCTGGAGAGGTTTGGAAATCGGAAACATAATTTTTTTTAAAATATTTTGTTCTTCCAGTATATAAAGCTATTAAGGTAAATGCAAGCACTATTATGAATAAAATCATGGTATTGAATTTCAGGCCTACAAGTACCAGTATTGCTCCGGCAGTTAATCCACTGACTGCTTCCGTAATCTTATTGAACATATAGTTCCAGCCATTTCCCACCCCTCTGAGAGTTGTTGGGATAAACCCATTTAATACTGCATTATATGCCATTGGCCCGGAATAGTTCATGAATATAATTATTATTGACAGAGGAATAACAAAGTAAACGGGCAAAATCCCGGAAAAAGTTATGAAAAGGGCGAAAATGGACATTGTGGCTATTATAGCTGGAATTACTGCAGCACGATAAATTCCAAAGTGCTTTGCAAGAATTGGTGATATAACTGCACCTGCAAATCCAAAGCTGTATATTATTGCATCGGCACCAAGTATCTGGTAAAACTGGAAATGCAATAGCACAAGCATATAGGTAATATAAAATGCAAATCCCCATCCAATGAAACCAACTATGCCATTCAGTGAAAATGCAAACATCAATTCCCTGTTTAATCCACGGTGGAATAATGCAATAAGGTTCTTTAAACTTACAGTGTTTTTTTCTTTTGGCGGCTTAACTTCCATATCTTTGCCATAAACATTTTTAATTACATCATGTGTTTCTTTATATTTCCCACTGCCATAGAGCCATATTGGGGTCTCAGTCATTCTGGAACGCAGTAAAAGTATAATTGCCGCAAAAATTCCGCCCATGACAAATATATAGCGCCATACAGAATCATTGTTTATTGCATGATATAAAAGGAATACCGAGGCAACCGCTATCAGGCCAACGACCGAAAAGCTATATGCCCATAAAGAGTAATAATGGTTTCTCTGCCCTCTGCTTATATACTCGTAAATATATGAAAAACCTGTAGCAACATCACTTCCTATTGAAAAACCCATTATGACCCTGAAAGCTATAAATTCGTATATATTTGTTGAAACAGCAATTAAAAATGCAAATATTATGAATATTGCCATATTATACATTAAAAGCCTTTTTCTTCCGAATTTGTCTGTAAGGTACCCACCAAGTATTGCACCTGCAATTGCGCCTATATTTGCAGCGGCTACGGAGATTCCAAGGAAAATTCCCACTGGATTCAAATCGGCCTTAAAGAAAGTAAGGACAAACCCAAAAGCAGTTAAATCCCATACATCAAGGAATACACTTGCAGAAGCTATAAATACCATGTAAATTCCCTTTACATTATTATGCTCATATACAAATTCTGTAACATTGCCTGAGTCCATATTTAGCAGAAAGTAAAGGCAAATAAAAATATTTGTATCGCATAAATTATATAGATATGAAAAGGATTATTAGCCATAAAGTTTTATGTTTTCTATGCTGTTACGGGAAAAAAATGCTATTGATGAAATTGTAAATGCTGTTAGCCGTAAAAATATATTAACAACTAAAGAAGAGCTGATTCCATATATGAAAGATGCTTCATACATAAAAGGAGAAATGCCGTTAGCTGTTTGCCTGCCAAAAAATAGTGAAGAAATAGCAAAAATAATGCATATTTGCAATAAAAATAAAATCAATGTAACTGCAAGAAGCGCAGGAACTTCGCTTACTGGCTCTTCTGTAGAAAGTGTTCATGGAATTATAATAAGCACCATGAATTTAAGTAAGATTATAGATATTAATACATCATCGAGATATGCAGTATGTGAGCCGGGAGTCAGAATAGATATCCTCAATGAAGAATTAAAAAAATATAATTTCTTTTATCCTCCAGATCCGGCAAGTTCACGAGCTTCTACAATCGGCGGTTCCCTATCTACAAACGCTGGCGGCCTCAGGGCTGTAAGATACGGCGCCACAAAGGAGTGGGTTCTTGGCCTCGAAGCTGTATTGCCAACAGGTGAAATTATAAAAACTGGGGAATATACATTAAAAAGGAGTGCAGGCTATGATTTAACTGCCTTATTTATTGGAAGTGAAGGCACACTGGGAATAATTACAAAGGCCATACTTAAAATAGAGCCCTTGCCAGAAGCCACTGGAAAAATTATTGGATTTTATGGTGATATAATATCTGTTGGAAAGTCAATGGACTTAATAAAAAGCAAAGGAATCACACCAATAATTGCGGAGTTCATGGATCGGGGAACAATTGAATCAATCAAAAAGAATATGGGAATAAAAGTGCCGGAAAGCACAAATTATCTCCTTATGATAGATCTGGATGCGCCTCCTGAAGCCCTGGAAAGAAAAATTTCAGCGGCAAAAGAAATTATGGAAAAATATGCTGAAAATATAATTGTAATAAGGGACAGGGATAAAATGGATCAAATATACAGTGCGAGAAAAGGCGCTTATTCAGCGTTGCTTGAGCAGAGGGAAAATAACAGGCAACTCATAGTAATTGGGGATGTTATCGTTCCATCCAGTGAACTGGCGGAATCCCTTACTGAAATAGATCAATGCGTTAAAAATGATGGATTAAAAGCAACACTCTTCGGCCATATTGGTGATGGGAATATACATGCAAACATATTTATGGATAATACAAAGGAAGGAAGAACCAGAATGGAAAAACTTCAAATGGACATTGCAAAAGTTGCAATAAAGCATAATGGATCTGTATCGGCCGAGCATGGCATTGGAACTGAAAAGAATAAGCTGCTTTATGAGGAGTATAAGGAAAGAAATTCACTTTATTCTCTTGAGATTATGAAATTAATTAAAAAAGCATTTGACCCGAATAATATACTTAACAGGGGGAAAATATTCTATGAACCTGATTAAAAGCATTACAGATATTACTGAAAAATGCATCAGCTGTGGATTCTGTGAAAGCGTCTGCCCCACACTTGTTCCTGGCGATAATAATTCTGTCTTCGGTGCCCGTGGAAGAGTGATACTGGCTGATTTTGCTGTGAAAAATAACAGTGATGATTTAGAGCTTGCCGATTCATTCTATTCATGCCTTGATTGCTATGCCTGCGTAAATGTATGTCCTGCTGGAGTGAATGCAGGAGTTGTCAGTGAGCTCATGAAAGAATTCATTGTATCAAAAGAACAGGATAAAAAGAACCCTATTGCAGAATTAATAAAAACAGCCATAATGGAGTATGAAAACCCCCTTGGGCTTAAAAAAGAATCTGCATCATGGGCCAGTGGCATAGAGTTTAATGAAAGCAGCACATATATTCTTACCGGGCATATGTACCAGATGATGCCATATACCAGAGAAATAAATAAAATAAGAAAATACATTGATGAAAATATTATCAAGAATATGGCTATTGCATTGAAAAAACATATTTCTTTAATAAAATTTGCAGGGCATTTCTATGATAAGTCGCTAAAAGAAAAAATGGAAAATGATTTAAGGAATATAATTTTCTTGCTGAAAAAATCCGGTGTTAAATTTGGGTATCTTGGTTCTGAAGAACCTTACCCGGGAATGTTCCTGTATGATCTTGGGTACATAGAAGAATTTAGAGAATATGCAAAAAGGGTATACGGTTATATGGCAGAAAAGAGGATAAAAAAAATTATTGCTATTGACCCGCATACATATGATTTATTAAAAAATATTTATCCAAAATATGTCAGTGGCTATAATATTGATGTAATTTATTATACAGACCTGCTCGATCTAAAATATAATAAATTCGAGCAAAGTATAACTGTTCAGGAGCCGTGCCACATGCTTTTGCATGATAATAATTTCAATGCAATGAATATACTTAATTCCGTTGCAGAGGTAAAACTCCCTTCCAGGAATGGAAAGTTTACAATGTGCTGCGGTGGCCCCGATGAATTGCTTTTCCCGGAAATTGCTAAAAAGGCATCAAAACAGAGGTATATGGATCTTAAGAAAAGTGCCGATAATATAGTAACAATATGCCCATTATGTTATAATAACCTTGCATATGATAAAAACGTCCATGATTTTTCAGAATTTGTTGTTAAATTGGCCAAAAAATAGATCATTTTATTTTTTTTATTCTAAAAATACATAATAAATTACTGGTACTCATTTACTTATATACTTATTTCGGAATATATTTATATAATAGTGTTATACAAAATAAAAGTGGTAAAATGCAAGTTGTAAAAATAGGTGGATCAATACTAAAAAATAAGGATGATTTATTCCTTATAAAACAAAAATTGATGGACTGCCATAATTGCATTATTGTTACATCCGCTTTAAAGAATGTAACGAATATGTTAATAAATGCCTTTGAAACAACAAATACAGGCATTATTGATAACATTTACCACATTCATACAGATTTAATAAAAATAGACGATGAAACTGGCAAAATACTTTCAAGATTTAAAGATGAATTAAAATCCCTATTGCAGCTTGAAAAATCATTATCTTTGCGCGATCAAATATTATCTTATGGCGAAAGAATGGCAACTGTCGTTCTTTACAGTTTTTTTAAGGATCAGGGCTTTAATATTTCGTATATAATTGAACCATTGCTTGTAACCGATGATAGGTTTGGAGATGCAAATTGCCTTCTAGATGAGACTGCTAAAAAAATTAATTCTACTGCCTTTGGCGATGTCACAATAGTTCCTGGTTTTTATGGAATAACTTTGGACAGCAAAATAACAACTGTTGGGAGAGGTGGCAGCGACTATACTGCTATGGTGTTTGCTTCAATACTTCACTGTGATGTTAGAATAATAACAGATGTTCCAGGAATAATGACTTCAGATCCGAAACTTTTCGCAAACTCCAGAACGCTTCCAGAAGTTTCTATGAGTGAAGTCCTTAAAATGTCAAATTATGGGGTTAAAAACTTTAATTACAAAACATTCACCCCGGTATTGGGCATGGACATAAACATAACTGTGGAATCACTGTACCAGGATGGGATAACAAGAATAACAAAAAAACCAGTAAACACGGTGAAATGTGTTGCCCTTGCGGGCTACAATAATAAAACTGATAAAAATATACTGGTATTTATAGGACACGGGCTTTCAGACCCTGAAATAAGTAAAAGCATAATATCAACAATAGGAAATGACCGCCTTTACCACATAGATTCTTTATCACTATCACTGATTTTGGATGATGACCTGATAAACAATAAAAAATGCTTTCAGGAGGCATCTTCATGGATAAAATAAAAGTTTCACTTCTCGGTTCTACTGGAATGGTTGGCCAAAAGATGATAAAGCTCCTTTCCAAGCACCCTTATATCGAACTTGTAAAACTCAGTGCATCCGATTCCAGAACAGGAAAAAAATATGGGGAAACTGTACGCTGGATCGAGCATGGGACAATACCGGAAAAATTCAGGGATATGAAACTGGTTTCTTCATCTCCCGAAGACCAGAAGGATGTTGACTATGTGCTCTCAGCATTGCCACCGGAAGCAGCTGAATCTATTGAGCTTAATCTGGTAAAACATGGAATAAATGTCATATCAAATGCCTCTCCATACCGTCTTGCAAAGGATATTCCACTAATAAATCCAGAAATTAATTATGAACATTTAAGAATTCTTGAAAATAAGGACACAAAATTTGTAAAAAATCCAAACTGCACTTCAGCAATAATGTCCATGCCACTCGGCTCCATTCTTGGACTTGATTATGAGAGGATTTCATTAGTATCCATGCAGGCCATAAGCGGAGCAGGGTATTCAGGTCTACCATACATGTCAATTGATGATAATATAATACCATATATCCACGGTGAAGAGGAAAAAATACCGGCCGAGATATCAAAGATGTATGGAACAGTGCAGGATAATGAAATAAAAAGCAGGGAGATTAGAATGTCAGTAACCTCAGTGAGGGTTCCAGTAAAGCTTGGCCATATGGGTGTTCTAAATGTCCATATTGATGGAAAAGTCAGTATTGAAGATATAATAAATAAGTTGAATGACTTTAATCCATTTAAAGGATTCACTGGATTATACAATGCTCCTGAACATCCAATTGTAATTCATGAGGAGGAAGACAGGCCGCAGAATGCCATTGATACTTACAATGGAATGGAAGTCCATGTGGGCAGAATTTCTTTGAAAGATGGCAATCTAAGAATGGTAATTCTTGGCAATAACCTTGTAAGAGGCGCAGCAGGAATTACAGTTCTTACACTTGAAACAATGAAACAGCTGAAACTAATTTGATTCGATAAAATCCTTAATGGATTCAAGGTTTCCACTTAAATTTGTTTTTGCTATTTGCAGGAGCAGGTTGCTATCAGAATTAAAGGCTACAAAATTTGGCACTGCTCTGTACATTGAATAATCAGAGTCGGAATCACCAACAGCAATGCATTCATCGGGGCTTACATTATATTTCTCCATTACTTTTCTCATTACCTTATCCTTTTTTAAGGGATTTACCATAACTTTGCCCTCAGGAATTATAGTCCCGTTTTCATCTGTATATATTATGTTCGCATAAGCCTGATCTATAGAATATTTATTTGTTAACCTATCGGAGAGCCATGATATCCCACCAGATACTATTATTGTTATTATTTTATTTCTTTTAAGGTACGAGATAGTATTTTGTATGCCGGGCATTTCCGGTATTTCATCCAATATTGAGATTATAAAATCACGCTTTAATTCTGGCAATTTCTGTGTCCATCCAACAAGGTCTTTTTTAAAAAATTCTTCATATTCCATATTGCCTTTCATGTAATTTATGAAGTTTTCCCTGTTATTGATGCCAAGCCTGTTATTCACATAAAACCAGCTGCTTTTCTCAACTGTAAGCACGCCGTCCATATCAAAGAAAATTAATTTTATCATTTTAATAAGTCCTTGAAAATGCAGATAATTTACCAGTTTTTCCGCAGACAATGCATGGTCCTGTTGAATTGTTGTCTTTAATGTTCCCCAGTGCGGTTTTTTCTGATAAAGCCTCTATTCTGTCAGAACATGCCTTTGAACCACACCAGTAGGCCATTACCATTTTATCTTCCTTTATTTTGTCCAGAGTATCAATAAATACAGTATTATCTTCATAAAATTTCGATGCCTTATCCTGAATGTCAGAATTTACCTGATTTAAGTAATCATATATGTGATCAATTTCCTCAAATTTTGCTTTTGTTTTCTTTTTTTCTGTTCTTAATGAAATAGTAACACTTTGTTCCTGCAATTCTCTTTTGCCTATTTCAAGCCTTAATGGAACACCTTTCATTTCCCAGTCATTGAATTTGTAGCCTGGAGTATAATCACGGTTATCAATCTGGCATCTTACTCCCAATCCACTTAATTTCGATTTAATGGTTTCTGAATATTCCAGTATTTCATCATAATTGTCACCTGGTATCGGAACTATTATAACCTGTACCGGTGCGAGTTTATATGGAAGCACAAGGCCCTTATCATCCCCATGGATGCCAATTATTGCTGCTATGAGCCTTTCACTCAATCCGAACGTTGTCTGTGACACATATTGCATTTCACCATTTTCATCGAGATATTTAATGCCATAATTCTTTGCAAAATTTTCACCATATTCATGTATTGTTCCAATCTGCAATGTCCTGTTGCCGGGCATTGGTGTGTCAAAAGCAACGGAATACATAGCCCCGGGGAATTTATCCCAATCTGGCCTGATATTCATAGAAAATTTAATGCAAAGATCTGTTGAAAGTTTCTCCATAATTTTAAGGTAATCTACCATCTGTTTTTCAGCATCTTCGAAATTTATGTGTGCAGTATGTGCTTCATAGAAATGTATTTCCCTGACGCGAATGAATGACCTTGTATGCTTCGTCTCATATCTGTAAACACTTACTATTTGATATACCCTGAATGGAAGGTCAGTATGTGATCTAATCCATAATGGAAACATTGTATACATTGCAGCTTCGCTTGTGGGCCGCAGTGCTAAATCTATGTCCAGTGGGGTGGTTCCTCCCTTTGTAACCCAGTATATTTCATTTTCAAATCCCTTTACATGTTCAAATTCCACTTCAAGTTGCTCCCTTGATATCAGTACTGGAAAACTGACCTCCTCAATACCATGTTCTTCTGAATATTCCCGCAAAAGAGAATCTATTGAATGCATGATTTTAAGACCGTATGGAAGCCAGACATTCATGCCCTTAATATTATAACGCTTATCGCTGAGTTTTGCAGTATCTATAATTTCATTGTACCATTCACTGAAATCATTTTTTTTATTTTCCATTGGGCATTTATTATTAACCATTATATATTATTTTTTAACGGGCTTTACATTTATAAGATATGTATTCACCCAGGCATAAATATATAAAATTATAAGCCCTGCAGTGAAGATAATAATTGAATATACGAATATCTCCAATTTGGTATATGCATAGATCATATAATCTGAAAATGTAGAAATGCCAACAGGAAAGACATATGCCCATACAACCATAGACTGTCTACGTTTTATATGGGTAAGAGCTATTGCACCGGAGACAAGGAACAAAAATAAATCAAAGCCCCAGAGCATTATTGAAATGTTTATAGCAAGATGCAAAGGGACGTAAAATATATTTATATAATTAAACTGGGACATGAACATAATGTTTATAATCAACATGCTGGAAGCGCCCACCGGTATCATAGCAGCAGGTGCCGTCTGCAGATAATTTGGCCTGTTGCTTATATGTGATATATATGCCGAAATTCCAACAAATAAAAACTGGAAAAATGATATGCCAAAGGCAACCATAACCATAAAATAAACTGTATCAAGTATGCTAGTGCTGTAATACGATGATATTGGAGGCGTTAACATTACCGAACTCAGTATTATGTTCGCACTCATTACTATTGATGGTACCAGAATTGCATAAGTCACTTTGTTAAAATCATACTTATTTGTATAAAGATTGTAATTCAGCACAATGTTAACTAAAAGCACAAAAATATAAAAGAATATAAATAAATAATAAAAAAGGTATGCTACAAAAGAGCTTATGCCAACATATGCTGTATAAAAGAAAGCAAAGGCATAGTATAGAACTCCGAGAAATGTGATAAAACTCAATTTTGACATGTCGTTATAATCCTCTCTTATAAGGCTTTTATTTTTTGCATACCTGTAAAGCCATGAGCCAAATACAAAGAAAAAGAATATAAGAACTATAAAATATATTATTTTTCCAATATCAAAGATTAAATGATTATGAAATACCAGATAGATTATAAAAAAAGCAAGAGATATTGAAAGTGTGCCAAGCACAACAGGAAACCATGACGAATCCATGCCATTATAACACATGTAAAGTCAATGTTTAACTATTTTATAATTTTATTTATTCACAGTGTTACGATTTCGGTTGACCATGTTAACAGACTCCTGTGGAAGTTATCATCTCTTTCATGCTTAAATGTCGTGGATGCAACCCAACACCTCTATCCCGTCCTCTAATGATTCTAGGATTGTTTTTTTTTATTATATTATATACTGCATTGGCATCTTCGTTAATTATAGTTTTATCTAATGTTTCAAATAAACATCTTGATACTCTCTTTCATGCATATTTATTATAATGTTCTATTGTTTTATTATCAAGAAAGGATGCTTTGCCTGTGCATGCTTCATCGATAACCATGTGTACAATAAAAAGGTGAAGACTATATATCAATACATGGGAAGAGGTAGTATACCACTATAATTATCAGACAAGGCATATGTCATTATCCATAGATGAAAAGCCGGTAGTAACACCTGTAATGGCTTATGAAGAAAAAGGAAGGGAATTAAATGAGCAATAAATATAATTAGGAACTCATTTCAGGATATTACAAATTACATAGTTTATAAATAATTAATAAAAATATGCATCAATGAAACAACAGGTAAGTGTTCCTGTAGCAACAGCGGTAGGGCTTGGAGCCATAATTGGGGCAGGCATATTTGTTTTGAGTGGCACAACAATCGCCCTGGCCGGGGCAGATTCATTAATATCATTCGTAATAGTCGGAATACTTGCTTTGATCATGGCACTTGAATTTGGTGAACTTGGTTCAATAATGCCAAGAAGCAAGGGAGCATCATTCTCATACGCATACAATGCATTTGGCAGTGAACTTGGATTTATTTCTGGATTATTATTGTATTTCAGTTTTTCCTCTGCAATATCTGCAATAGCTCTGGGTTTTGGATCATATTTAGCAAGTTTATTGAATGTTAATAATAATTATTATCCAATTTTATTTGCTATAATGCTTATATTTGTATTATCCATAGTAAATATTGTAGGTATTAGAAAAGCAACAAAGGCAGATTTTTTTCTTGTAATAATAAAATTGTCTATTTTAACATTATTTATTGTTTCGGCACTGGCGCTTGCTTTTTATAGCAACACATTTAAGGTAACAAATTTTTCAGTATCCCCGCATCAGGGCACAATATTCGCAATATTTTCAGCCAGTGTGGCAGTATTTTTTGCATATTCTGGATTTCAATCTATTTCAACCATGACATCCGATATCAAGGGCGGCCCAAAAAAAGCTGCACATGCAATAATATTTGCTGTAGCAATCAGCATCGTATTTTATATTGTAATTGTTATTTCACTGATGGCAATGGTTCCAGCATCAAAATTCACAATATCTGCTGACCCGCTTGATTTTGCATTGAATTATGTCCATGCGCCATATTCATTATTTTTAATAGTTACTATCGGAGCTTTAATTGCAACCACCTCTGCAACTCTGGCAATGATATTAACATCATCACGGGTTTTGTATCAAATAGCAGACAATAAATTGTTGCCAGCATTTCTGAGAAAATTTGACAGAAAAAAGGATGTTTCTGTTAACGGTGTGATTATATCTGCAGCAATAGGAGTTGTTGTTTTATTCTCAGGCAATGTCTTTATAATAGCTGCTATCAGCAATTTTGGCTTATTATTATCCTATCTTGTCTCGAGTTTTGCATTGATACATTTTAGAAGGCAGCATAGAAGTGGTGAATTTAAAATGCCTCTTTATCCATATTTAACTATTATCTCGATCTTTTTATTGTTTTTACTGATAATTGGTCTGCCAAAAGAATCGCTTTATATCGGTCTTATTATGATCATTGTATTTATGATGATCTATTATGTGTTTGTAGAATTTAAAAGGGATAAAGTTATAAAAGAGGAAATTTTCAAATAATCTATAAAAATATCTAGAGCACAGCCGGGCAAGGCCTGTGCATAATATAATATTAAAGACCATAAGCATTATTTGGAACTTCTTTCTTGTAGCTTGAAGCCCAATATAGTGAAAATTAGAAAAAAAACATTGAGTTTACTGGCTCGTGCTACTGGTAGTTAATTGAATAATTGAGTTGTTAATATCAACAGGCACTATTGAAAAATTGATATTCACATTTAACTAACATTTATTGTAATTTTTAAAACATAATTATCTGCTATTATATGTATCAACATTTTTATACAATGATTCCGTATATTTATTATGAGAATAACAGGGCTTATTTCGGAACAGGTTGCAAAACAGCCAGTAGAAGTGAATTATACCTGGTATGATAAAGCTAAAGGAATAATACAGTGGAATTTTATGAATACCAGCAGTACTGCCAGGTCATTTATATTGTTAAGGGGCATAGAAGAAAACAGGAAAGTTTCAGAAATATATGCTTTTGGCAATGCTTTTTATCCACTTTATTACAAGAATTTTCATGTTAATTTTGCAACAAAACCAGAACCACTGGCCAACATATCCCCTGAAACAAACAGCGCACCTTTGGCAGTTATTAATAATTCTGATTCCATATTGCTTGTTGCTTTTTTGTATACGTTATCAGGAGGCACCAAATATTCTGTTCTTGAAGGAGGTTGGAAAGGAATAGAGCCAGGCGGAATAAAAGTGGTTGATGCGGAATTTGCTGCTACAAAGAACTTTGAAATAAAATATGATAAAAAGCAATGCGCCTTATATAATGAAGAATCAAACAGTGATTACCCATGCCCAGAAAATCCATTTACTGTAAAGAGTGCATTAATGAATGTAAACAATAGCATAAAACCTCTGTTTAATGATACAATTTCTATATTGCGCAGTGAAAATTGCAGAAAAAAGATTGAAAATTTTATGCAAAGCAATAATCTCAATGATTATTATGATGCACTGCAGTGCCTTCTGGATCAGTATCTATAATCAAATTATTTATAAAAATCAGTTAATTTAACGAATTTTTCATAAAAATACAATAAAAACTAAATATAAGGATGGTATATTATAGTATTATGATTTTAGTAACAAATGATGATGGTTTTAATTCTACTGGAATAAAGCAGCTTTACCGTAATGCTGCCATGGTAGATGAAACAGTAATGGTTGCACCTGACAGTATGCGAAGTGCATCTGGCATGACCATTACTTTTACAAAGCCCATGAGAATAAATTCATTAGAAAAATATGGAATTAATGGATATTCTATATCTGGATATCCTGCAGATACAATTACAATAGCACAGAATGTTGTTTTAAAAAACCGGAAAATTGACCTTGTTGCAAGCGGAATCAATCTTGGCTCAAATATATCATTGCGCTCAATATACGCAAGTGGCACTATATCAGCAGCCATTGCAGCTGCTTTAAAAGGGATAAAGTCAATGGCATTTTCTATGGTTACAAGCCGGATTAATGCCAGTGAAGATTCAGATTTTGCCAAAGCAGGAGTGTATTCCAGGTACATAATGGAAGAATTCAAAACAAATGGATTTCCAGTTAACGCTGATGTACTTAATATAAACTTCCCAGAACAAATTACCGATGACACCGAAATAAAGGTTGTTCCAATGGCAGAGAATGTATTCCTTGATTACCTTGACCATAATATAGATCCAAATGGGAAGGATTATTACTGGCTTGGAAATACAATAAAAAAATCGGATGATAAAAATACAGATTATTATGTTTTAATGGAAGAAAATAATATCTCTGTAACACCACTTTCAATCCATGGACATGTTATAAAGGACTATGAACCGACTAAACAATTTTTCGCTGATATAAGAAAAAAAATTCTTGAAGATGAAGCTCTTGCATAATTTAACCTTTATAAACTTTATAAAATGTAAATTATATATGATTGAAATTCATTTAAGGCAATGATACATATTCAGAACCTTGAAAAAGAGTATAAAAAAAATCAGAAAGCTCTTAATTCTATCACACAGGATCTGGATAATGGGATAGTTTCAATTATTGGAAAAAATGGTGCGGGAAAAACAACACTTTTACGAATTTTATCCACACAACTTAAAGCTTCATCCGGCGATGCCTATATTGATGGCATTAGTGTAACTAATGAACCGAATAAAATTAGAAGCAGAATAGTAAGCATCCCTCAAGAAGCTGCACCTATTGGAATTTTAACAGCCTATGAACAGGTTTTTTTATATTTAACCGGAAAAGGATTTTCATTTCACTCTGCAAAGGACGAAACAATGCGGGCATTAAAAGGTGTTGGCATGGCAGAAAAAATGAATGTGCCTACAGATGAACTGTCAGGTGGCATGAAAAGAAAAATGTTCGTTGCCATGGCCCTTGGAGCAAATGCCGATACCGTATTTCTGGATGAGCCTACCACCGGCCTTGATCCCCTTTCAAGAATGGAAACATGGAGTGCTATTAAAGAACTTTCAGGAAATGTAATATTAACCACGCATTATATGGAAGAAGCAACAGAACTTTCACAGAAAATATACATGATGGATTCTGGAACTTTTATAGGGGCAGGCACAGCTGATGAATTGCTTTATGGTCTCAAAGACAAGGTTAGAATAGAATCCAGATCTCCTCTTTCAGGGTCATACCATATAGGCAATATATATGTAAAATACATAGATAAATCCGAAATATCCAGTTATAATAATATTTATTACTCAATCAAGCAAATTTCCATAGAAGATTTATTTATAATAAGAGGTGTTGTACTTGAATATTAGATTTATTTTAACAATGGCATGGTATTATGGAGTTAAAACAATAGTGCGTGGCCCTTCATATTTAATTGCTTCACTTGCAACTCCTCTGACACTTTTATTTCTGGTATTTGTACTAAGCCATGGAGCTTTAGTAAAATTTGCCATTGTAGGAGGGCTCATAGCTTTTATTGGTTCCGTAGGCCTCTCAGGAGCAGGAGATTCAGCCTTTTTCAGGCTTCAGTTGAGAATACAGGATTTGTATGTTCCCAGCAAGGTGTCACCTTTCGATTACATGGCTGCATTTACTTTAAGCTATATGGTATTTTCAATTCCTGGAATAATACTTTATGTATACCTTGGAACATTATATCATCTTTTCACATTATATGATTCATTAATAATGCTTCTTGTTATGATTTTATTAATTATTTCAACAACATCTATTGCATTTATGATTTCAGGTTCTATAAAGCATTTAAGGAATATATGGGGAATAACTGGAATTTTAACAATTATTACAAGCATTCTGCCTCCTACGTTTTATCCATATAAATATGTGCCAAAAGCATTTCTTTACATCATTGCATTATCGCCAACAACGCCTGCAGCAGTGATAATTCAGGGAGCATTTGGCCTTTCCCCGGTGATGAACATTATGTTTTTTATATTGCTCGGCGAAGCAGTAATTTATACTATTCTTGCCAGAATTCTGGTTAAATGGAGGGAAAATTAGTTTTAAATTTTTATTTATATATTTTTTGCATTGAATCATTAAGAAAATCTTATATACACTTCTGGCAATATGAGTTTATATGATAAATACCGTGGAAACAGAGCTTCTTTACGATAACTATAACAGGTCTGTCAATAGTTTAAGAATACAGGTAAATGCCATATGCAATTTCCACTGCATATTTTGCCACATGGAAGGCACTGAAAGGAGTATGGAGTATATGACTCCAGAACAGATAGAGAGAGTTGTTCAGGTTGCAGCCAGCCACGGTGTCAATAAGATTAAATTTACTGGCGGTGAACCGTTATTAAGGGAAGATATAATTGAAATTGTTAAAAGGACAAGGACACATATTACCGGAAATATATCGCTTACAACTAACGGAGTTGAACTTCCAAAACTGGCCAAAGGCTTGAAGGAAGCTGGTCTTGATAGGGTAAATATCTCTATGCATGCTATAGATGAATATAATTTTCATTTTATAACTGGGACAAAAAAAGATTTTCTGCCAATTGTTCAATATGGAATAAAAGCTGCACAGGATGCAGGCCTTGGCCCCATAAAGATAAATTTTGTATTAATGAAAAATATAAATGAAGATCAGGTTGATGGAATGATTAAATTCTGTGCCGAGAATAACTGCATCTTCCAGTTAATAGAATTTGAGGCAAATGTAGAAAAAGAGCACAGTGAAGAATATATAAAATACCATGTTTCACTTCAGCCTGTGGAGGAAAAAATTAAAAGGCAGGCTCTATGCGTTGAGCACAATCCATTGCACAACAGAGAAATATATACCGTTAATAGTGAGTTTGGAAAAGTAAAAATAGAGTTTGTAAAGCCAATGAGAAATGCAGATTTTTGCAGGCATTGCACAAGATTAAGAGTAACTGCTGATGGGGAATTTAAAACCTGTTTATTACGTGAAAATGATTATTTTGATATTAAAAAGGCCCTGCAAGATCAGGATGAACTGGATAATGTATACAAAACTGCAGTGAAAGCAAGAATACCGTATTGGAGATGAACATGAAAATCAATGTTTTATATTTTGCCCATGTAAGAGATATTACCGGAATACCTGAAGAATCAATGTATCTTGAAACAGGGAGCATTGATCTTTTAAAAACAAAAATATTTAGAAAATACCCTGAACTGAAAAAGATTACCAATTTGCTCATATCGGTAAATAATGAATATTATTCCGGCATGCCGCTCAGTGAAAATGATACTGTTGCGTTTTTCCCTCCTGTAAGCGGGGGATGAATAAAAAGTACAATTTTAAGAATGGTTCTGCATTATAATTTTTTTAAAGCTTTCTAATATGCAGGTATTGGCAGGTTTCAAAGATTGTTAGCAGGTTAATAAATGCCTTTGGGAGTTACCATCTCCTTTATTGTTAAACTTTCTGGATGAAACCAGACACCTTATATCATGGCCTCTAACGGTTCTGGAATTGCTTTTCTTATCAATATGATATCTCTGATGGCTCATCGTTTGATAATACACCGGATATTGTTTTGTAATCAACAAAATAAACTAAATTTGCAACTGTTCTTGCTGCATGGATATGAAACAAAAAATAAGGAAAAAATAGATGATTTTTATGCTTATGATTATCGGGATATAATGTTATA
The DNA here is from genome assembly GCF_037442045.1 of Ferroplasma sp. Taxonomy (GTDB): domain Archaea; phylum Thermoplasmatota; class Thermoplasmata; order Thermoplasmatales; family Thermoplasmataceae; genus Ferroplasma. The sequence continues at coordinate 24,251 of NZ_JBBIRC010000005.1, forward strand.
ATTGTTCAATGTAAATTATATTGGCATAATACTGCTTTATTGGTTGCTGAAAATTTTTAATTCATTTATATTTCTCCATATTTAACAGGCTGCAAATTCTAAGTATTAAATATTTTAATCCCATGAATTAAAAGTCTAAATTGTAACGCGAAGTTTATCCATCCGCGTATATTATAATATACTCAATGTATTAAATTTAAAAATTTTATTTGAAATACTTTTCCTTCATATAATGTAGAAGTCCGTCACCTCTTGGATCAACACCTGCTTCCACCTCAGAATCTACAGTAATTCCCTGAGCATGTCCCATCATATCATTTAAATCATCTACAGGCTCATAGTGATTAAGCCTCAATGTGCTTTCATAGTATACCTTTGCAGTTCCGTATATGGATGCAGGATATGCAAATCTTGGATAGGCTATGGCATCTTCTATATTTGCTCCCAGATCAATAAGCCGTGAAAGTATCTGGACATTCACCTGTGGCTGAACATCCCCTCCCATGCTCCCAAGGATTATATCCTTCTTTCCTGAAGCAAGTATACTCATTAACGTATGAAAAGTTTTTTTATGCGGCTCAAGATGATTTTTATTTTCCCTATCAAGTGTGAAATAACTTCCCCTGTTGTTCATATTTATTCCTGTGCCCTTGATGCTATGCCCAGAGCCAAATCCCATGTAATTACTCTGTATGGCACTTATTTCAATGTTTCCATCGAATATGGAATATGCAGTTGTATCAGAAAGATTTGAAGTGCTATTTCCAGGGTCTGTTCCATCTGGCTTAAGATCATTTATATTATCCGGCAATTTCACACCATCATAAATATGATTTCTCCTTATATTGTATGCACCATACATTGTTTTAATCAGAGTATCATAATATTGTTGGTGTTCCATTCCAGCAAGATCGTAACTATTAAGATCACGCAGCCATACAGATGCTGTCAGTCCCTGGCTAACTGGAGGATTTGTATAGATATCATATCCCCTGTAATTCACCTTTACTGGCTCCAGTATTTCTGGCTTAAATTCTATAAGATCTTTTTTTCTTATTAAACCGCCTTTTTCCTTCATATCTGCATCGATTTTTTCTGCAATGCAGCCGGTATAAAATGAGCCAAGCCCTTCCTTAGCTAGAGTTTCCAGTGTTTTTCCAAGGCTTTTCTGCGTCAGCCATGCATCCGTATCTTTATAAATCTCATTAAAATCATCGTCTCCATAGCTAAAATTCTTAATTGCTTTTGTAAGCTTTCTGCTTGGTCCAAATCCTTCCTTTGCAAACTGTATAGCACGTTTGAAATTTTCATCGATCCCCATCGTTGATTTTTCTGAGGCAATTTTCCATGATGCTACGAGCCCGGGTATGGAGAATGAGGAAAGAGGACCATGTTTTGGTATTTCTTTATAATCATTTTTAGAATAAAAATCAATATTTGCCATTTCTGCGGCATAACCACTGGAATTAATACAGTAGTATTTATTGTCTTTTATTGTTGCAAATAAATCCCCGCCAAGGCCATTTAAATGAGGTTGGACAACAACAAGAGCTGATGAAGCGGCTAGCATTGCATCATAAGCGTTTCCGCCTTTTTCCATTGCTTCTAACCCTGCCATTGTACTGAGTGGATGGCTTGTAGCCACATTATATTTCATAAATAAAATATCTATTCACACTATTTAAATGATTTTGTGAGTTAGTTTGGCTATCATTATCCATATCATATGGTGATTTGTGATATTTTTGAAGTAGCTGGTTAGATTTCATACTATATGACACAAAATTACCATGTTAATTCATATTTATGTGGCATATTATACCTCTTTAGTAATGGTTTAACCTGATCAACGATGGGAATTATAACGATAATAGATATGCTTTCATGCTAGAATTTTAAATTACGAAACAGTTTGGGTTGCCAACACTTTATTTATTACAGTATATCGAAATCTTTATATAGAAATATCTGCCTTATAGTTTACGAAATCAAATAAGCTAGTAACAGTGATGGTTGCAATAGTAGTAGTTATCGAGGGGAAAGGATTTTCGTGGTGACAACGGTACTTGAGATCATGATTAGCAAACTCCCTGAAGACGTGTACAACCATGTGGCAGACATCGCGAATTGGCCCCGGTGGAATGGTGCGATCCTCGCTATAAAGCCTGTGAATGGCCGGGAAAGCTCAGAGTGGCACGTGCGACTGCAGGTAATTGGGTGGGTTACGGCATCAATCCACTTGGATTCAGAGAGCCGCCGATTGACCTATCGAATGGGCGGCAAGGGAGCCGCTGAAGATGGACAGATGGAAGTATTGTCAGTCCAGCATGACGCAGCACAGGTGCGTTACACCATTCAATATCACGGATGGGCGGCTTGGTTTCCCTCATTAAGAAACACGGTCACATGGCGACTGAGCCGGTTGAAAGAATTTTGTGAAACCGGGGCAGTGAACAACCCATGGTCCCTGGACAATTCAAACATTCTATAACAGGAGCATCGGAGAACAGCCATGGAGATGTAGGCGTCAGCTAAAATAGCTGCCCAATTCCTGCAAGGCATTTAGGCTTTTGCGGAGAGGGCCTGGCAACCGTGGGGGAATCGGGGGGGAGTGGCGATGGGTTCAAGGTCTATCAACCCGTTCACACTGTTCTATAATTCTGTGATACAACGGTCAGATCTTCCCCAAGGCTGGACCTCGCGTGCCACTATGAAACCACCGGAACCTGAATATGGGTGCAGCAGATACACCAACTGAAATCAGTGGAGTAACCGGAGTCTATATTACATTCAGTGCTTTGGCATTGCATTCTGACAAGGCATTTTTCAACTCCAGAGGATAGAAAATTATTCATAGCATGGACAAAACAGTTAAAATATTGAATTTGGCCATAAGTAACGCAGCTTTCCTTTCAATCCATCTATGCATCATTTTAAAATATAATGAAACTATACAAAAGAATATTTTTGCTTATTGATGCAACACTTGCAAGCTCTTGTATTCAGTACAAAGGTCAACATTATATTTATGCATGCCTTTGCCCTGATTGTAAAGGTCATCCTGTTATAGTATGAGCTCATGCAATTACAGATGTTGTGACTGATTTTAATCTTAGCAATAATATGAATCTTAGCTCAAAGACATTTAACATGAGCGCTACAGTTTATGTTTTATCTTGAACTATAATATTTTTTATTATTTTAATATGCACAAAAACTTTATTTTGAATAGCTGCCTGTATGTGAATGGAAGCTTTTGAAAAAGGCATTATTGGAAATGTCGAAATCAAAAATAGATTTGTCATGGCACCAATGATATCTAATCTGTGCAATCCTGATGGTACCACCAACGACAACCATATCAGGTACTTAGAAGAAAGAGCCAGAGGAGGCTTTGGCCTTATAATAACGGAATATGCGTATGTTGATGAATACAACGGAAAAGGATCTCCAAATGAGATGGGCATATTTTCAAGAGAACAGTTACCAAAGCTTTCAAGATTAACGGAAAGAATACATTCAGCAGGCTCAAAAATATTTGTGCAGCTTGTTCATGCTGGGGGAAAAGCAAATCCACGTTTTAATAGTGGAAATATATTTGCACCGTCCAGCGTAGATTACATTGGAATAGTGCCGAATGAAATGGGCAAAGATGATATAAAAAGAGTCGAAGATCGATTTGTAAATGCTGCTGAACTTGCATACAGATCAGGATTTGATGGAATAGAACTCCATGGAGCCCATGGATATCTGCTTCAGGAATTTATATCACCGGCGTTAAACAAAAGAAACGATGAGTACGGCGGCACAGTAGAAAATAGAATCAGGATTATCAATGAAATTTCGGAAAAAATCAGAACAAGAATTGATTTGCCTGTAGGAATCAGGCTTAGCCTGTATGAGGACGATGTTGATGGTTACAGTGCTGATTACGGCATAGAAATAGCTTCAAAGTTGAAGAATATTGATTATATACACTTCTCTGCTGGAAGATTTGCTCCTCCAGGTTCTTCAGCTTCATTTTATTATGAAAATGTGCATATAGGATCAAAACTCAGGAAAAAGCTAGACAAAACAACCATGCTAGTTGGATCCATAGAGTCAATAAATGATGTTGAAAAAGCATTGAAGATTTCAGATTTTGTGGTTCTTGGAAGGCAGGCCCTTGCAGATCCCTATACACCGTTGAAGATGAGGATAAATATTCCGTACAGACCCTGCATAAGGTGCAACCAGGCATGCAGAAATCTGTCTAATGCAGAGGTAAGGTGTACAATTAATCCTGATACTGGATTAGAAAATACTGTAAGCCGTAAAATAAAATATACCGGGGAAATAGCAATCGTTGGATCCGGAATAAAAGGCCTGGAAGCTGCATTATACTCCGCGAGCCTGGGATTAAAACCGATAATTTATGAAACAAACCGCTTTGGTGGCCAGTTTAATGAAATAGTCGATAAATACAAAAAACACGATTTTATGCAACTTATTGAATATTATAGGTCCATGATCGGGCACTATGGAATTGATATCAGAATGGAATCAGTAAATAAAGGCATATTTTGCCTCCCTGATAAGGTTTATCCAGATCTGCCAGAAAATAGGGATATCACTATTGATACAAATATTTACAGGTACTTTGATGATGCATTAAAGATAGCAGGTAAAAATAAAGTTACCATGAGCCTGAGATCTCTAAACAGCCTGGAAAGATCAAGAATAACTGGATACAAAAAGCTTGCTGAAAGTTCAGGAATCATATTTAAAGATATGGATTCTTACGATTTCAAGCTTTTAGATTCCAGGCAGTATGACATAATGGAAGCCATGAAGAGTGGCAGACGGGCGATAAACAATTATTTAATAGAAAATGAAACAAATTTTTTATAAAATTCAATAACTAAATTTTTATTAATTAATAATTAATTATCTATTATGAAAGTTGCTGTAATAATGGGTAGCAAATCAGATTTTCCAGTAATGCAGGATGCTGTAAATGAATTGAAGAATTTTGGCGTAGAAGTTGAATATAAGGTTGTTTCAGCACACAGGACTCCGGAATTTATGCTAAAATATGCACATGAAGCCATTCAAAATAATATTGAAGTAATAATTGCAGGAGCAGGCGGTGCTGCCCATCTGCCAGGAATGGTAGCAGCAATGACAACTCTTCCTGTTATAGGTGTGCCAATACAGTCAAAGGCGCTGAATGGCATTGATTCACTTCTTTCCATTGTGCAGATGCCTCCTGGTGTTCCAGTAGCTACTGTATCTATCAACGGTGCAAGGAATGCTGCCCTTCTGGCATTGAGAATCCTTTCAATTAAATATCCAAAAATAATGGAAATGCTGGAAGGCTTTTCCGAGAAACAGAGAGAATCCGTGATGGGTGATAAATTATGAAAATAGGCATTATAGGTTCGGGACAATTGGGTTATATGATGATAAATACCATGAGAAGGTATCCTTTAGAATTTTATGTAATTGATGATAATAAAGGGCCTTCGGCATTTATTGCAGACAGATTTTTTGATGCATCAGATTACAGGGAATTCGTAGACTCATGCGATTATGTTACCTATGAATTTGAGCACATAGACCAAAATATACTGAAATATGCCGATGAGCAGAATAAATTAAGGCCTTCAATTAAAGCAGTAGAATTAAAGCAAGACAGGTCACTGGAAAAGAAATACTTAAAAGAGCATGGCTTCCCAATAGCAGATTATGAATATAGTGAAACATACAAAGATGCCTTTGAAAAAGCAAAGGAATTTGGAAAAGCAGTAATTAAAAGCTGCAAGGGTGGCTATGACGGAAAGAATCAGTACTTTGTTGACATTAATTCAAAATATGAAGAACATCCAGATGTGCCGTATGTAATAGAAAAATTCATTGATTATGATTATGAAGCTTCAATTATAGCAGTAAGGGATGTCCATGGAAAATTTTATCATTTTGAGCCTTCATTTAATTACAATAAGAATGGCATACTTATATACAATATATCACCTGTTAACAATACATTGGAGATGATTGATATGGCAAAGAGATTGATGGAATCACTGGATTATACAGGTGTCATGGGAATAGAATATTATGTTAAGGATGGAAAAACAATAATAAACGAATATGCACCAAGAGTGCATAATACCGGGCACCATACGCTTACCGGGAGTTCAATATCTCAGTTTGAAGAGCATATCCTTGCAATTTCAGGGATGGATGCTGTCAATCCGGAGCTATTTGTTCCATCTGGCATAGTTAATATAATAGGAACAGGGATAGAAGATAAAATATCAGAAATCCTGGAACTAGGCAACACAAATATTTACTGGTACCATAAGGATGAAATTAGAAGAAAGAGAAAAATGGGGCATGTTAATGTGTATGGAAAGTCATATAACGATGTCCAGAAAAAAATAAATATAATACTTGATATACTTTATTGCGGAAAAATAGATGAATATATTTAAAGCAATAAAACTGCCTTTACACCATCAACTTTTTTAATTTTATTGAGCATTTCGCCACTTACAGGTTCTGTAGTTACAATTATGGCACGTGGATTATCAATAAGATCCGGATCATCCGTAATTACCTGTCTGATAGATATTCCACCATCTGCAAGTATGTTCATTACACCAGCAATTATTCCAGGTTTAGATGCATCAACTGGAATTATTTCAATAACACCAAAACCTATTTTTGAGCCTGAATTCTCAAAATTAGAAATGGGTTCCAGATTGCTGAAAAAAGCAAATAACTTATTGTCGTCAATAATCTTTTTAATAAGGTTTACAACTACTCTTCGGTCAACATTAAATGCCCTTGCTATAGAATTTGGTTTTATTTCAATAGCATCACAGAATAATTTTGGCTCATCATAAAGAATTTTTACTGAAATTCCTATTTTTATCATTTTCTGTACTATTTTCGTCTCTGCTGGATAGCCTTCAAAAACTTTGTCTATGTAGTCCCACATATAAAACTGAATTAAAAATGAGTATTTAATTTTATGATATAATATTTTAAATAAAATGTATATGTTTACCGATTTAATTATTCATTATGATGAATACTTATGTACAAGTTCTATAAACTTTTCATTATTTTCGGGCTTATGAACGTTTAAATCGGAATTTTTCATTGTATTTACTACAAATTCAACCGGGAACTGCATAGGCAAGTGTGAAATCACGAATTTTGCTGTTTCTTCAGGTTTTTCTTTTAACAGCTTAATTCCAAGATTGTATGCATCAATAAATTCCTTTTCTTTATTAAATACTGTGGCACCGCAACTACCAGGTATCGTTATACCGCTTTTCTTAAAATATTCCTCTATGCTAATTCCTGCCTTGTCTATTGCAGGTACGACTACAGTGTCAACCTTATTGGAATTCATTGCACCCATTAAATCGCCCATGGTGTCGAAATATTCTATTTCAACTTCCTTGTTTGTTTCTCCAACAAGCGCATGGAAAAGAATGTCAGAAGCCCCTCCCTTTCTTGTCATGCCAACCTTATATCCAAGTTTTGGAGCCACTCTTGATAAATTCTCTATTGTCACATAATCTATAGGCAATCCATTCTTAACCAGAGAAACAGTAGAATCTAGAACTACATCTGGTTTTTCCTTCCCTATTTCGGATGATTTTTTGAATTCTATCTCAATATCTTTTATTTCCATCATTGCCGCTACCATTGGATAACAAACCGGTCCTGCTGCTGCTATAACTTTCATATTAATATAATTACAACCATATTAATTAAATTAATGTTAACATGCCTATTAACGATATAATAAATATAATTATGGCCGAACTTAAAATAATTTAGTTTAACTTTTAGATTTGATTATAATATTTTAACCAAAAAATATCAAAAAATATAGAAAATGATATATCTAAAGTTGAAATTAGGTTTTTTAAGATTTAAATGAAAAGATATTTATTGCTTGAGGACGGGTCTTCTTATGAAGGGTATGCATACGGATTTAAAGGTGAAACAAATGGTGAAATCGTTTTCACCACATCAATGTCAGGATATCTTGAAACCATTACCGATCCATCATATGCTGGAGAAATTTTGATTTTCGCTTTTCCGGAAATTGCCAATTATCCATTAAACATGGAGCATATGGAATCAGACAAGGTCCAGGTAGCGGGCTTAATTACAAAAGACGCACATTCAATGCTTTCCAGTGAATATGGAAATCAATTTAATGAATTTCTTAAAGTCAATAAGGTTCCTGCAATTGATGGAATAGATACAAGGTCCATTGTTGAAAAAATTAGAAAGGCCGGCGCTATAAAAGGCTACATAAGAAACAAAAATGAAATGCCGGATGAATTTGAGGATACTATGGATATTAACCTGGTTTCAAAAGTTTCAAGGAAAAAATATCAGTATTATAATTCTGGAAATAAAAAGGAAATCCTGTTTATTGATGTTGGGACAAAAAATAGCCTGATTAAAGAGCTTGGAAAAATAGCATCCCTGCATATTGTTCCATATAACTGTGATTTTTTTAATATAAAATTCCATTATGATGCAATTTTTATACCGAATGGCCCGGGAAATCCGGATCATCCATCAATGGTACTGATTAAGGAATTTATAAAAGAGAAAGCTAATGAGGTACCTGTAACAGGGGTATGCCTTGGAAACCAGCTTATAGCTCTCTCCATGGGTGGGAAAACGGAAAAAATGAAGTATGGCCACAGAGGAGTGAACCATGCGGTTTTAATAAATAACAGAGTTTATATTACATCACATAACCATGGCTATGCTGTTAACAGCGAATCCATGAAAAATACAAAAATGGAAATTACAGGCAGGGATATAAATGATGGAACTGTGGAAATGATAAGGCATAAAGAACTTCCGGTATTTTCTGTACAGTTTCATCCTGAGGCATATCCCGGGCCATACGATGGTTCATGGTTTTTTAATGAAATAAAGAAAACAATTGGTGATGGCATATGAGGTCTGATATTAAATGTACACTGGTTATAGGTTCAGGCCCTATAGTTATAGGGCAGGCAGCGGAATTCGACTATTCAGGATCGCAGGCATGCCTTGCATTGAAAGAAGATGGCATAAAAACAGTACTTTTGAATTCAAATCCTGCAACAATACAAACAGATTATGAGATAGCTGATAGAGTATATATAGAACCTGTAGACCCCGAAAGTGTTATCGAAATAATAAAAAAAGAAAAAATAGATTCGATACTGCCTTCAACAGGTGGGCAGGTTGGATTGAATCTTGTTATACTGCTTGATCAACTTGGAATTATATCTTCATATGGAATAAAAGTTCTTGGAACACCGGTAAAATCAATAGAAATGGCAGAAGACAGGAAAAAATTTTTTAACCTGATGAAAAGTATTAATGAGCCTATTATAGAATCGTATACAATTTCTAAATCTGATTACAGTGAACTTGTACCGGAAATAAAAAAATATCCGCTTATATTAAGAACCGGATTTTCTCTTGGTGGTTCAGGCGGCGTAATAATTAACAGTAAAGATGAATTGCTGGACTATTGCAAAGATTATTTTTCTGTTCATGAAGATGCACTCGAACTTGATGAATCGTTGCTGGGCATGAAAGAAATGGAATATGAAATGATGCGTGACAGCAACGGAAATTGCATTTCAATATGTAACATGGAAAATTTGGATCCAATGGGTGTGCATACTGGAGAAAGCATTGTTACCACGCCGTCACTTACACTCAGCAATGACGATTACCAGAAATTGAGGACATCGGCAATACATATTGTCAGTGAAATAGGGGTAATTGGTTCATGCAATATTCAATTTGCACTGGACCAGAAAAATAATAAATATTATGTTGTTGAAGTTAACCCGAGGACATCAAGATCATCCGCACTTGCTTCAAAGGCATCAGGATATCCAATAGCCAGAATATCAACAAAGATAGCTATTGGATACAGTTTAAATGAAATAAAAAATCCCGTAACAAAAAATACATATGCTGCATTTGAACCATCAATGGATTATATTACAGTAAAAATCCCTAGGTGGCCATTTGATAAATTTTCTGTTAAGCGCCAGATAGGGATAGAAATGAAATCAATAGGAGAAACCATGGGAATTGGCAGAATATTTGAAGAAGCTTTAATGAAAGCTGTAGCATCCCTTGATATAAAAAATACCGCATCTATGAGGCTTTTTACATCACCGGAAAAAACAGTTGAGCTTATGAAGATTCCAAATGACCAGCGATTATTTGCGATCTTTGAAGGATTGTTTCAGGGAATGGATATTATGTCCATTTCCAGGTTAACTGGCTATGATAGCTTTTTCATAGAACAGATGAAAAATATTGTTAATGGAATTTTATCATTAAAACCTAATATAATGCCGGATAATATTGAAGAATTAAAAATGTTGGGAATTTCAGATGAAACAATATCATATTATTCAAAAATAACACAAAACGAAATTATAAAATATAGATTAAACAAATCTATTATCCCATCATATAAAAAAATTGATACCTGCTCTGCAGAATTTGATTCTGATACTGCATATCTATATTCCACATACGATAAATTCAGTGACAATGTTGCAACAGGCCAAAAAAAAGTAATAGTAATTGGTTCAGGGCCAAACAGAATATCCCAGGGCGTAGAATTCGACTATGGCGCTGTTAAATCAATATTATCCTTAAAAAAGCTGGGTTATCAGGCAATAATGGTAAACAGCAATCCTGAAACAGTTTCTACAGATTTTGATATATCTGACAAGCTGTATTTTGAACCGATAACGCTGGAGCATGTAGCCAATATAATAAACTTCGAAAAACCTGCCGGAATCATAATTCAATTTTCTGGCCAAACAGGGCAAAATATGGCAGAAGCTTTATCTGATTTATTTGGCAACATAGTTATTGGAACCAGGCCGGAAGACATATATAGCATAGAGGAACGAACAATATTTTCCAAAACATTAAAAAAATTGGATATCAAGCAACCAGATTTTATAGAAGCTTCAAACATAAATGACCTCGATGAGAAAATAAAAAGCATAAATCTACCGGTTATCATAAGGTCAAGCTTTATCATAGGTGGAAGGGCTATGGATATAATATATGATTATGACATTCTTGCAGATCGTGTCAAGGAGTTATTCATGGATCGCCCCGGTTCACCTGTGCTTATAAGCACCTATCTTCAGAATGCTGTGGAAATTGATGTTGATTTCATTTCCTTCAAGGAAAAGTCTATAATTGCTGGAATCTCTGTGCATATAGAGGAGGCCGGCACACATTCCGGAGATGCAACAATGGTTCTTGGGCCAGGAAGAGTCAGGGAAGATACATTTGAAAGAATACAGAGCATAGTAAATAAATTATCAACAAATTTTAAGCTTTCTGGAATATCAAATCTTCAGCTTGCAATCAAGGATAATGAAATATATGTTATCGAGTTAAATGCAAGGTCTTCAAGGTCTATGCCATTTGTTGCAAAGGCTACAGGGATTAACTGGATTGATTATGGAATAAAAGCCATGCTTGGTATAGATGCACAAATAAAATACGTTGAACCGAAATCGTTCTTTATTAAGGTGCCAGTTTTCCCATTTAAAAGGTTCAGAGACATGGATGTAATTCTTGGCCCTGAAATGAAGTCAACAGGGGAAGCCATGTGCTGTGGTAAAACATTCCAGGAAGCAATGTCTAAAGCAGTACGCATTATGAAAAGGGGATTTAAGTTAGATTCTGTTATAATTACAGTGAATGATGCAGATAAAAAACAGGCGATAAAAATTGGCAAAAAACTATCAGAGAAGGGAATAAAACTGTATACTACACCTGGAACACACAGTGCTTTAAAAGAAGCAGGAATTGAGTCCACTGTTGTTTACCGGGTAAAGGATATGCGGGCACCGGGAATCAGCGAGGTAATAAGAAATGATGATATATCTCTGATTATAAATACGCCTTCTGAATCATATGGATCAATAAGGGATGGATTTTCAATCAGAAATCTTGCCATAAGGAAGGATATACCGCTGATAACAAATATCAGGTTTGCATCGGAGCTTGTAAATTCTCTTTTATCAAATAAAAACACAGGCACCAGAGAGTTATCGGAATACTGGTAAATTTATACTTTTAAATTCTATAATAATATTTTTTACACCATCTTTTGATTTTACCGAGTTTATGAGATTATACATTTATATTGTTTAATAATATGTAAAACACATTATACTTTTTAGATTAAGTTTGTATTTATTGTTCAATTCGATTTTTGTTTCTCATTTTTCTTTTGTTTAATTTATATTCGATATAATAAATAAAATATATTATGGTTACAGGCAGTGAAATCAATCCTGCAATAATCGATCTGATCAGTTCTGTATTAGGATAATAAAATTCAAAAAGTGGTTTGGGAGCGAAGAATGCGGCCAAATTTAATAGTAAGAGATAAATACCAACCTTTAATCTTGCATCTTTATAAGGCATATAATATTTTGAAAAGAAAGGTATCAGAGGATACGCTGATAAGACTGCAATAACAATGGAATAAAAAATCAACTTGGCTAAAAATCCAACAAGCAGCGAAGTTAGCAAAATAAGGAATATAAGAAGTAATGCCATTTTTTCTTTATATGCCTTCATTTTTTGCCTCTATATGTTAGGATTCCAACGTGGGAATATTGATGTATGGGCAGGGAAGAATCCTTCCCAACTACTGAAACTATGGTAAGTTGAAATTATTACTGACGAACTTGGTATAGTGACATCTGTTGAAACGATAACAACGTATCTGTATGAGAAGTTATGGCTGTTTCCTGTAACAGGATTATGAAAATGATCGGTATAAACTCCAATTCCGAAATATGGCAGGTAAATCCAGCTTAAATACCATGCATATGGATGCCAGTAACCCAGTTCCACATATGGATTTATAGTATTACTGGGTTCAGATGGATATGCCGTCATAACATAGGCTATAAGACCAGTTACAGCTAAACCCAGGCCTACAAAACCTGCTGCCGTAGTTGCAGCTGCAGCAAGAGCTGTAGTAGCTTCTCCTCCCGCCGCAAGAGCTGTTGTTGCAACTAACAAACCCCCAAAAATACTCACAAAAGAAGCGATACCGAAATCACTATACGGTAAAGATGCTTTTGATTCTCCTATCCACTCATAACCATTATTTATGTTTCTTGAAGCTGACTGCGGGTCTATATAAAAATTCACAGGATCATTTCCGATAGTCAATGTTGCATTTCCATTAGTTACCATTACAGAATAATTATATTTTCCTGTAGAGTTTACGTATATTCCATTTATATTTCCGGTTTTAATAGTAATATTGTTATTGCCCATAGATGTTATATTTCCGGTTGATTTTATATTATTGGAATTTATTGAAAATGTTGTTGTAATATTTTGATTAAATGTTTTAGTTTCATTAAAGAATGAGGGTATTGATGTATTTTTATAGAATATTTTGTTAATTGTTCGTGGTGCTTCAAATAATTTTAAGGGCATTATTGTATTTGTGAAATCTGTTTTAACTGTTTTATTATAATATTTATATGCATTCACGGTAATTTTATTTGCATTCAAGAAAGATGAGGATGAATACATTGTTAAATTCAAAAACGTTGTGTTTTTCCATGATTGGTGGTTATAATAGTTATTGCTAATTTTTTCTGTTGTTCTGAACAGGCTTAACATTTCATATGTATAATATTTTTCTGAACCATTATAATTTTTTAATGTTGCAATGTAATTATATAATGTACCATTGAATTCAAGTGTTCCTTTTCCATTGATTATGGACAACATACTTGAGTTATCAAAATATGCGAAATCTGATATTACCTTAGAATTGGTTGTATTTGCGCCGAACTCCACCAATCCAGTATTAACAAATTTAGTCACTGCATCTGAAATTTGTGGATTTTCTTCATTAGATTTTATTGCCTGACTATTATTCGAATTAATAGCACCGGAAAACGCAAGCATAACCATAACAACCACAACCATTACCGATAATACCACAATATGCTTTTCCTTCATAATATAATATAATATATAAAATTTTCTATATATAAAATATTGTATTATATAATGATTTGAGTTTCTTTATATACTTATTTACTGCACTCCCGGTATACAGTATTCTTCACAGAATTCTATATTAACATTATCATTTAAAAAAGTTCCTTACTGGAAAAATAAACCCATAAGATGCCATTCCTAAATAATATAAATAATACCATATTATAGAGGTTTATGAAGAACTTTGAAAAAATCTATTCAGAAATCAAGAAAGTAGCTCCAGCGCATCATTTCGAATTCACAGACTCACCATTCTGGATCCTTATTACCACCATACTTTCACAGAGGACTAAAGATGCTGTTACAGATAAAGCAGCCAGATTGCTGTATGAAACCTATCATGATTCGTATGGCCTTGAAAATGCTGACCCGGCTGATATTAAAAAAATTATAAAATTTACAGGATTCAGCAATGTTAAATCACTCAGGCTCATAGAAATAGCTAAAATTATTAATCATGAGTATGGCGGGAAAGTGCCAAACACCCATGAAGAACTTATAAAACTTCCAGGTACAGGCAGCAAAACTGCAAATATAGTACTTACACAGGGATTTAATATTCCAGCTATTGCTGTTGATACCCATGTTTTTAGAATTTCAAACAGGATTGGGCTGGTAAAAACAAAAACCCCGGATGAAACTGAAGAGGCGTTAAAGAAAGTAATACCGGTTAATTACCAGATAGAATTTAATCCTGTATTCGTAGAATTTGGAAAAAATATATGCAAACCAGTATCACCGAAATGTAATATATGTCCCATATCGGATTGCTGTGATTTTTTTCTGAATAATAAGAACAAGGATGCTGTTAAGAAAACCAAAAAATGATAACAATATCCTTCCAGTTAACCGAAACTGTAATTAATGGTGGCTCAATTCATTCAATTAAGAGTGATATCATGGAAAAATATGTTATTATGGACAAATATTTTGATGGAAATAAAATAAATATGTCCTTAAAGGTCTTTAAAATTGAAGATGGGATTATAACTGGTTACACTAATCCTGAAAATTTAGATTCTGATGGCATAAAAAATAGTAATGCCTATATAGATCTGAGGGGAAAATTTGTTACTCCTGGGCTTATAGATTCACATGACCATTTTACTCTCACATCATTGAAATTAAAGTATCAGATTGATTTCTCTTCTGTCCGTTCATTTGATGATTTTAAACAAATTTTAATAGAAAATAAAGATAAAATAATTCATGGGTGGCTGCAGGGATATGGCATAAACGAGTATAATATGAAGGAGAAAAGGCTTCCTGATAAGAAAATAATTGATGAAATATACAGTGATATCCCTGTTTTTATAACACAAATGACAGAGCACTATGGAATTTCCAATTCTAGAGCTATGGAAATCGCAAATATAGAAAAAAATACAGAATCGCCACCAAACAGCAAAATAGGTAGATTTAGCGATGGCAATCCCAATGGAATATTGTATGAAGCAAATGCAATGGACCTTGTAAAAAGAAAAATTCCGGAATACAATAAAGAAGACTATGTAGAAGCAATAAGATTTGGATCTGAACAGTATATAAATTTTGGAATTTCGGCAGTGAAGGATATTGGTGGAACAGGTAAAGATATTAACGAAGAGACAAGGATAAATGCTATAAATGAATTGGCAGAACGAAACGAACTCAAACTTAGAATAGCAATTGCTTTGCCTGTATATTCCATTAATGATGTTAAAAAGAAAATAGAACTATCGAAGATGGTAAAGGAAAACAAAATTGTTAAATTTGCTGGATTCAAAATGTTTCTGGATGGCAGTATTTTATCAAAAACAGCGTGGATGAAAAACTTCTACGCAGATGGACAGGATAATAAAGGCATTTCACTTTGGGACCTGGAACAATTTAAGAAGGCTCTTCAGGAATTATCAGGCACAGGGCATCCTGTGAGTATACATGTTATTGGTGATAAAGCCATAGAAACCGCACTGGATTGCATAGAAGAACTGAATAATGCTGGGAAAGCTTCAAAATATAATCTAATACACTGCTACAAATTAAATGGGGAAATTATAAACAGGATAAAAAGGCTAAATGTAAATATTGAAACTCAGCTTGCTTTCCTGTATTTCATTGGTGATGCAATAAGTGATAATATAGGCCCTGATCAATCTAAATGCCTGTTTCCACTGCGAACTTTAATGGAAAAGAAAATACATGTTTCCAACGGTTCAGACAGCCCGGTTACTCCATTTAACCCAATTTACGGAATCTATTCAAGTATGTATAGAAGGACAATTACAGGGAAAAATGAACAGGTATATTCTGGGCAAGAGGAAATAGATTTAACCAGTGCATTAAAAACATATACAAAAGAAAGCAGTGAAACCATTGGATGGGAACAAATTGGTTCACTGGAAGAGGGTAAAATGGCTGATTTTACTGTCTGGCCAGAGGATCCTGAAAATACTGGCAATGATCTGGAAAATTGGCTTAAAATGAAGCTAAAGGTTTGCAGGGCTTAATTGCCGTGAAATTCCAGTTCCGGCTTATCAGTGGAACCATAGACCTTTGCCATTAAATTATTTGTATCATGATTAAATATTATCGATATATTTTCATTAATTGCTTTTTTCAGCAGCTTCCTTTTCATTTTCATGGTCTGAACTGGATATGAATCTATTGCTGGAATATAATATGGCTTAATGTGGAATGCTGATGGGAAGAGATCACCACCATACATATATTTTTTGGAATTTATATTAAAAAGTATTACCATATGCCCTTCGCTATGCCCACCTGTATTTACTGCAGATATGTTCCCGTTGATCTTTGCCGTTCCCTCCAGTGCCTTTATATTTCCATATATTTTTTTGTGAATGTAGCTTCCCCTGGTAAAGTTATTGGGATGCCTGAATGCTTTTAATTCTTTTGTTTGCATTATAATTTGGGACCTTTTAAATAGCAGGCTGCTGGAAAATATAGATCCCGCATGGTCAAAATGCATATGGGACAATATAATATTATCCAGGCTTTTTAAATGATAATCTTCAGTCAATGATCTGGAAATGTCATTATTCTTTTCTGGCCTGAATATTTTTTTAAACTGATCAGAAAAACTATTTCCAATACCTGCATCTATTGTTGTATTTACATTATTAATTCTCAAATAAGGTATATTGGTGGTTATTCTTATTTTATTGTTGTTATCATTAAAATGTTTAGACCATAATGCTTTTGGGATAATGCCAAAATATGCACCTGCATCAAGTTCATATGTTCCATCATTTAGAAAATAAAGTTCTTCCATAATAAATACTATAAAACAAAAATATAAATGTTTTATGTTATGCGTATCTCAGTGCTATTCCTTTTCCGAATTGAGGGTATTTCCAGTCAATGTTTTCATACGGGCATGAAATTCTTGATGCACCGCATTCAACACAGTTTTCGTATCCTATAACTATTCTATTGTTCTGCCATGAAAAAACATTTGCCGGGCAAATTGAGACACATGGCTGTGGCTCTCCGTACTTGGCAGTGCATTCAAGGCATGTGTTTACATCCTTAATGGCAAGATGTGATTTATCATCCTTTTTATACCTTAAAGTATATAATTTCTCTTCTGTTCTCATTTATCTCATCCTCATAACAAAACTCATCAAATCAGGTATTATATTTCTATAATTGCCTACCATGGTATTTCTGATACCTATTAAATCTCCTGATGCCCAGCCCTCAAGCAAAGTTGATACCATGCCCATGTATTCGCCAGCTTTATTTCCAGACATGAAATCAGCTTCAAGCTTTCTTTCCTTTGCAATTTTTGAAATTTCAGGATCTTTCATAAGGTTATATCTGTAGATTTCCTTACTATAGTTATTAACGGCTGCTTCTGCGGCCAGTGTCCCTGATGCTATTGCAGGGGTAATTCCATCAAATGTCAGTGGATCTACAAGCCCAATGGCATCACCGCAGAGATATACATTTCCCTTTGCAACGTTAGAATCTGGAAAACCGCCCTCAGGTATAACTTTAGCAGAATATTCTCTTAAAGAATAGCCCTTCACCTTTTCGGCTATGCCTGTCTTTTCAAGGAATTCATCAAGAAGTTTTTCCGGGCTTATCTTTCTATCAAGGAGTTCTTTAATTGGTGATCCAATTCCAACTGCAAGGCTATCCTTGTATGTGTACATAAATCCTGCTACAAGTGGATCAGACATGATCATTCTTGCTGCCATTCCTGTATTGTCATCTGGAAATCCAAAAATGGTGTTAAGATCTCCTTTCTTTATTGAGTAAACCATTTTTACTGCCTGTACTGAATTAGCCGGTGTCCAGTCTCCGTTTATTCCAGATTCCATGGATACTAAAGCATTTACACCTTCAGCAAGGATAAATGATTTCGCTGCAACATCACCGCGGTCTGTTGTCAAAGATTTTGCAATTCCATCTTCCCAATTCAGCTTTAGTGCAGTTGTTTTTGTAATAACCATGGCACCTGCACTTTCAGATACGGAAGAAAGCCATTTATCAAACTTTAATCTTCCAGTTGTTACAAGCCCTTCCGGATGGAACTCAATATCAACAGGTTTATTTTTATTGTAAAGTGAGAGTTTTATAGTTTCTACATTTCTTTCGAAAGGCATTCCTTCACCAAAAACGGAAGTTACATAATTTTTCCTTATCATTGCGCCTGAGACATTTTTTGAACCAGGCTCTGGCCCTCTTTCTATAACAAGTACTTTCTTGCCTTCAGAAGCTGCTTTTAGGGCTGCTGCAGATCCTGCTGGCCCTGCACCTACTATAACTATATCATATTCAAGCATTTACATCACCTAATTTTTTAATAAGTTCTGGAACTATTTGAAACACATCGCCTATAACACCATAATCACAGTTTTCAAATATCTGGGCTTCCGGATCGGTGTTTATGGCTATTATTCTTTTAGATCCCTGAATTCCAACCAGATGCTGTATTGCTCCAGAAATTCCAAGGGCAAGATATAGATTTGGCCGTATGGTTGTTCCTGTCTGACCTACCTGCCTGTCTTTTGGATACCAGTCTGCGTCTGCAAGCGGCTTGCTTACTCCCACTATTCCGCCAATTTCTTCAGCGAGCTTTTCAACCATCTTTAAATTATCCTTATTTACAAGCCCCCTTCCAGCTCCAACCACAACCTGTGCAGCTGCAAGTACATTGGTTTTTTCTATATTTTTATAATCTGTGATTTTGAATCTTGTTTCAACTTTTTCCAATTTATCCTTTATTACTTTTCCTTTAAATTCCCTTTCAGGCAAAGCGGAAAACACACCTGCCCTGGTAGTAACCATGATAGGCTTATTATTCGGGCATATAATTGTTGATGTTTCTTTTCCGCCGAAATCCGGCCTGGTAGCCTGTAGCTGGCCCTTTTCATCCACGTCAAAAATGATGCAATCTGCTATAAGCCCCGTATTTACTTTTATTGCTGTTGTGGCTGCCAGTTCTCTGGAATTATATGTTCCTGGGAAAAACAGCGAATTCGGTTTGTATTTATTTATCATCATTTCAAGAGCTTTTGTGTAAATATCATTATCATATCTTTTTCCATTCTGGACTTCACAGTAATATGCCTCATCTGCCCCAAATTTAAAGGCTGTGTCAACAAGTTTTTCATCATCAGTTCCTATTATAATTGCACCAAGCTTTGTATCCATTAAATCCGCGACTCTTCTGGCTGCACCAAGTATTTCAAGTGATGTTTTATTTAGCTCGCCATCAAAATGGTCTATGTATACCCATATATTATCATCAACTTTTGTAACAGGTTCTGGCTTTTCATATGCAGCGTCCATTTCTTTTAATCCTTTCAAAGATTCCTTTATTTTAGAAACAAGGAAATCAACTGTTTTGTTTAAATCCTCATTTTTAATTATTTCCGGGTTTCTCATTTTAGGTGGAGGCCTGACCTTTATAACCTTTGTGGGTGATGCTGCAAGGCCTATTTTTTTAGGGTCTGCATCTATATCTGTTTTTGAAAGCCTTGTTACCTGGAATGTCATGGATTTTACCATGCCTTCCAGTGTGGCTTCCCTAGGGGTGTTGGAATTTTCGGTTATTGTTGCAATAAATGGCATTTTAACTTCTACAGTTTCGGTATCGAATTCCGTAGTTCTCTGTAATCTGGCAACTTTTGTGTTCATGTCGATATCGATAATTTTATCAGTATAGGCAACTTCTGGAATTCCTAGCCACATTGCGGTCTGAGGGCCTACCTGCTGAGTTTCGCCATCAAGTGCTCTGCGGCCAAACAATATTATATCTGGTTTTCCGATTTTATTAATTCCTCTTGAAACAGTATATGATGTCGCCCATGTATCCGAACCGACCATTGCTGCATCTGTAATTAAATATATATTGTCAGCTCCCATAGCCACAGCCTCCCTGAGTGAAATATCTCCTCTGGGAGGGCCCATGGAAACTATTGAAACGGTACCGCCATATTTTTCCCTCAGGCGAAGAGCCTCTTCTATGGCGTGTAGATCAGGAGGGTTAATAATGGCTGGAACTCCCTCCCTGACCAGGTTATTCGTTACCGGATCGATCCTTAAATCATCGGCATCCGGTACCTGCTTTACAGAAACAACAATATTAATGCCTTTCATAGAGGTATATGCAAAGTGCTATTAAAAAGCTTTTTCACAGGAAATAATATTGTATCTCAAAGTTTATAAATAATAATGAAAAGATCTGGCAAAATAACGGAAAATGTTGTTTTTATAATCTTTTAAAAGAAATTTTATATTTTCTGATCATATATAGAAGGACCAGGAACAGGATTCCAATGGATGCAATGCTTAAAAGAATTTCATTAAATGTGCTGCCATATATTTGATCTAAATAAAAAGAACTAAGAAATGGGCTTGCACCAATAACTATACCAAAGAATGTTCCCGTAGCACATGCGGGGCATACACCGATGGCACCGACAATAGAAAGTGGAGTCGCTTTCTTTAATTTCATGCCCATAATTGAAAATGAAAATATTGAACTTCCGATGATAGCTGCTGCTAACAATGAGATAACTTGAAATGGATATACATAAATTCCAATTAAATGAGAATAATAAAAAAGAAAATTTGGTGTGAACATTGGGAGGCCATAAAGGAAAACAACATAATGTGGATAGTGGTATCCAGATGGGGCTATATGTAGCATTCCTCCTGCTATAGCAAGAATCAGAGAATATATTGCCAATATCGGATAAAAATGCTTTAATTTTGGAATGCCATATTTTGTTATTATGTAGTAATAAATGGAAAGCCCTATTGATACAGCCCCTGCTATCAATATAATATTATCTGTGTATGTATAAAATTTGGCTGTTTTTACTGAGGCGACATAATTGTACGAATCAGGATAAAATAAATTTCCAAATTTTGAATAAATTTCAATGCCATTGATTATTAAAACAATTCCAAACAGAAACAGAATTAAACTTTTATTTTTCACCTATAGTATAATATAATCATTATAAATAATGTTTTATAGCGATGATTTTCTATATTATCATATTTTTGCCTCTTTTGCAAAGTAGTTTTTAAGGTAAAATACATAAATTGCCGATTTTAATATGGAAAAAAGGCAGGGCAAGGCATTTTTTTACCAAACATAATCTTTAAATTAAACTGTAACATATTAAATTATGACTCTGGAAATAAAGAATATAATGCAGAAACAACCCATTTATGTTGAAAAAAACTCGACTTTAAAAGAATGCACAGAGAAGATGACAAATGGAAATAAAGGGTCACTTTTGCTTGGTTCTCCTATTGCACTTGAAGGAATTATCACCGAAAGGGATATTATCAAGGCAATTGCCGAAGGAAACAGTCCTGATGCCAATATTGGAAATATTGGAACCAGAGTAAATCTAATTTCTATTTATGAGGATGAATCTATAACAAGAGCAGCCGTGCTTATGAGCAAACATAATATAAGGCACCTCATAGTAAAATCAAGGGAAGGCAAAGTAACAGGAGTTCTATCCACGAGAGACCTGATGCGGGAAAGCTATACTTTGAAAGAGCTGGCAAACGTAAAAAATTCAGATTGGTTTGGAAGTGATTAAAATGGCAGTAAGTTTAGGACTTGAAGATGTATTTATAAAATATACAGGATTAACATATATTGATGGAAATGAAGGAATACTTAGATACAGAGGATATGACATTAATGATCTGGTGCAGAACACCAGCTTTGAAGAGGTATGCTATCTAATGGTAAATGGGGAACTGCCAAATTCCGAGCAGCTGCAGGAGTTTAAGAGAAGCATAAAAGATCATTATAAATTGCCGCCCCATGTTATTGAATTAATATCTGATTTGCCCAGGGAAGCTGACACTCTCACAATGATGGAAACGGCATTTGCATCTCTCTCTTCTGGGGATTATAAATGGAGCAAAGAGAATGATAGGGTTCAGGTTCCAAAAATACTTGGAGAAAATCTCGGAATAATTTCAAATATATACAGGCATAAAATGGGAATGGAACTGAAAAATCCTGATCCAAAATATGATTACGCCGAAGCTTTTCTGATGAATTGCTTTGGAAGAACTGATAATAGTAAAATTTCAGCTATGAATGCGGCACTGGTTATATATGTTGACCACGAGGTTCCAGCATCAACAACTGCGGCACTGGTGGCATGTTCCACATTATCCGATATGTACTCATGCATAACAGCAGCAACAGCTGCACTGAAAGGGCCATTGCATGGTGGCGCCGCTGAAGCAGCATATAAACAGTTACTGGACATAGGCAATATAGATAATGTAGAAAATTGGTTTAAAACGAATATTATTGATGGCAAAAAGAGGTTAATGGGATTCGGGCATAGAGTATACAGGACATATGACCCGAGAATGAAGATATTTAAAAAGCTTGCAACAACTCTTGAACAGACAGAGGAGCAAAAAAAACTATTTGAAATAGCAAAGAAACTGGAAGATCTTGGAGTTGCCGAGTTTGGATCTAAAGGAATATATCCTAATACAGATTATTATTCCGGAATAGTATTCAATGAAATCGGATTCCCAATATATATGTTTACAACTCTATTTGGATTTTCAAGAGTTCTGGGATGGCTTGCACATACAACGGAATATGTGGAAGAGGAAGAAAGGCTGATAAGGCCAAGGGCAGTGTATACTGGACCGGATAGGAGAGATTTTGTAAAAATGAAAGACAGGAAATAATTATTTCTTAATTTAATATTAATAAATTTATGGTAAAGTGAATGATGTTGTTTCTTATTACAGATGTAAGAATTTTCATTCAATTATTTAAATTATGCAATTAAACTAAGGCTTATTAAAATTTGAAAAATACAGATAAATCTCCGGCCCTATTTCTATGCCAACTCTTCTGCCTGTTTGATGGTTAAAAATTTATAATTGGCATATGAAAGGATGTCAAGGATATTGCCGTATTCCACAGACCATGACATATTAATTTCTTTGTCATTAAATATTTCCTTTATTTCATTTAGAGTATTATCATTTTGGGGATACTCCAGGCCCTGGTATTGGAATTATATCGATATCCTTTTATATTCTTCATTTTTGAAATATAATATATATTGTAAGGAATGGAAACTATAATTCGTCCGTCATCGCCTTTCCTAATTATAATCTCATCTTCCATTTAAAAGGTAATTCCTGTCCGATATGATAATATTATACATTTATAATTTTATTGATTAAGTTACTAATGTTTAATTAAAAGATGTTTATTTGCTACAAATTATTATCGCCGGTGCTATATCACTTCCCACTATAATTGGAATGTGC